>DKLE01000020.1 GCA_002455605.1 Firmicutes bacterium UBA6648 | reverse complement strand
CTTGAGGAAAATGTGAAATTGGCATTTGACGAAGCTGGAATTTCTATTCCATATCCGCAGTTAGAAGTGCACTATAAAAAATAAAGTTTTTTTATGATGGTTATAAGAAAAAATTATCGACATATACGTAAAAACGATTGGTATATCCATAAATATACGTTGACAAAAGAATAAGAAAGTTCGTATAATTAACTTGTATGTTAAGGTAGTATTGTGTAATAAAACAAAAAAATAATGTAAATAAAAGGATTTACATTGTCGAAATTGTGAAGATGCACAAAAAACTGAAGAAAATAAAGTGTTAAATATTTGAATTATTTAGTTATAAAGGAGATTTTTAGAATGCAGCAGAAGTTTAAAAGAGTTTTGGTTGCAAACAGAGGGGAAATTGCAATCAGAGTATTTAGAGCTTGTAGAGAACTGGGCATCAGAACCGTAGCAATCTATTCTGAAGAAGATAGAAATGCGTTATTCCGTACAAAAGCGGATGAAGCTTATCAGATTGGTAAAGGTAAATCACCGGTTGATGTTTATTTGAGTATTAATGAAATAATCGAATTGGCTAAAGCTAAGGGCGTTGACGCAATTCACCCTGGTTACGGTTTCCTTTCGGAAAATGTGGAATTTGCAAGAAAGTGCGAGGAAGAAGGAATTATCTTCATCGGGCCTACTTATAAGATGATGGATAGACTTGGCGATAAGATCAAATCTAAAATAGTGGCTCATGAAGTTGGTGTTCCTACAATTCCGGGTGTGGAAAAAGCCATCGCAGACGAAGTTGAGGCTATGAAAATCGCAAAGGAATGTGGATTCCCGGTTATGCTTAAGGCTGCTGCCGGAGGCGGCGGAAGAGGTATGCGTATTGTACGTGTAGAGGAAGAGTTAGTACAGGAATTCAGAAGTGCAAAGAGTGAAGCCAAAAAGGCCTTTGGTATTGATGATATCTTTATAGAAAAATATCTGGAAAAACCAAAGCACATTGAAGTACAAATTCTTGGAGATAATTACGGAAATATTGTACATCTTCATGAAAGAGATTGTTCCATTCAGAGACGTCACCAGAAGGTGGTGGAATTTACACCGGCTATCAGCATTACCCAGGAACAGAGAGAAAAGATTTGTGCAGATGCAATTAAGATCGCCCAGGCTGTAAATTACAGAAGTGCAGGAACAGTAGAATTCCTGGTAGATAGTACCGGACAGCACTATTTTATCGAGATGAATCCTAGAATACAGGTAGAACATACAGTAACTGAAATGGTTACCGGTGTTGATTTGGTGCAGTCACAGATTTTGATTGCTGAAGGATATCCTTTGGATTCCGATAGAATTAATATTAAGAGTCAAGAGGATATTGTTCCTAGAGGCTACGCAATTCAATGCCGTGTGACAACAGAGGATCCAAGCAATGGATTTGCCCCTGACACAGGTGTGATTGATATATACAGAACCGGTTCCGGTTTCGGTATTCGTCTGGACGGCGGTAACGGATTCGCAGGTGCGACAATTACCCCATACTATGACAGCTTGCTGGTAAAAGTGACTGCATGCGCCAGAACCTTTGAGGACACCATTGCAAAAGCTTTAAGAGCCCTGGATGAAGCAAAAATCAAAGGGGTTAAAACAAACATTGCCTTTATTATGAACGTTTTAAACCATGAAACTTTCAGAGCAGGCCAATGTGATACCGGTTTTATTGCAGCAAATCCGGAATTGGTAGAGATCACCAGTGAAGATACAGAGCTGAAGATTTTGAATTTCCTTGGCAATAAGTTCGTCAATGAGACAAAGGGTAAGAAAGCTCAGTTTGACGTTCCGGTATTCCCAAGAATAAAGCCTGAGGTTATTAATGAACTGAGAGGCACCAAGCAGAGATTAGACGAAGAAGGTCCGGAAAAGCTTGCTAAGTGGATTAGCTCCAGAAAAGAACTTCTGCTGACCGATACAACTATGAGAGATGCTCAGCAATCCCTGATGGCAACAAGAGTAAGAACCATTGATATGGAGAAGATTGCTCCGGCTACAGCTCTTTATGGTCAGAATTTATTCTCTCTGGAAATGTGGGGCGGTGCCACCTTCGATACGTCATATCGATTCTTAAAGGAATCTCCTTGGGAAAGACTGGCAACATTAAGAGAAAAGGTTCCGAACGTTTTATTCCAGATGCTGATTAGAGGTGCAAACGCAGTAGGTTATAAGAATTATCCGGATAATGTAATTCGTGAATTTGTTAAACAATCCGCAGAGGCAGGGATTGATGTATTCCGTATCTTTGATTCCCTGAACTGGATTGAAGGCATGGAGGTTGCTCTGGATGAGGTGCTTAAACAGGGTATGGTAGCAGAACCTTGTATCTGTTATACCGGAGATATTCTGGATGAAACCAGAGAAAAATATAACTTAAAATATTATATAAACATGGCCAAAGAGCTGGAAAAGAGGGGCGCTCATATCTTGGGTATCAAAGATATGACTGGTTTATTAAAGCCTATGGCTGCTAAGAAGCTTATCGAAAGCTTAAAGAATGAAATTGATATTCCGATTCATCTGCATACTCATGACACAAGCGGAAACGGCGGAGCTACAAACTTAATGGCTGCGTTTGCAGGGGTTGACATTGTAGATACGGCATTTAACAGTATGGCAGGACTGACAAGCCAGCCGGCACTGAATACTTTAGTGGCAGCTCTAGAAAATACAGAGAGAGCTACAGGTATTGATTTAGATGGAATACAGAAGATTTCAAATTACTGGAATGCAGTAAGACCGGTATATAGCGGTTTTGAATCCGATCTGAAGGTAAGTACTGCTGAGATCTATAAATATGAAATACCTGGCGGTCAATATTCCAATCTTAAACCACAGGTTGAAAGCTTTGGCTTAGGACATAAGTTTGAAGCTGTAAAGGATATGTATAAGACAGTAAATGAAATGCTCGGAGATATTGTAAAGGTAACTCCTTCATCAAAGGCAGTTGGCGATATGGCTATTTTCATGGTACAGAACGATTTAACGCCGGAAAACATTTATGAAAAGGCAGCTGATATTGATTTCCCTGATTCTATTGTATCATATTTCGAAGGTATGATGGGTCAGCCTCAGGGAGGCTTCCCGGAAAAACTTCAGAAGCTTGTCTTAAAGGATAAGAAGCCTATAACTTGCAGACCTGGTGAGCTTTTGCCTCCTGAAGACTTTGATTATATCAGAACCGGACTTAAAGAAAAACTAGGATTAGAAGGTACGGATCAGGAAGTAATGAGTTATGCTTTATATCCGAAAGTATTTGTGGATTATGTTAACAGCATCAAAAAAGAAGGCGACTTCAGAAGAATGGGCAGTGACATCTTCTTCCACGGACTGGCAGAGGGAGAAACCTGTGAGGTAAAGATTGGAGAAGGCAAATTACTGATCATCAAGCTGGTAGAAGTAAAAAATCCAGATTTAGAAGGCGTAAGAGAAGTAGTATTTGAGGTAAACGGAAACAGACATTCCGTTCAGATTAAGGATAAAGGATTAGAGAATATGGGTATTGGAAAATCTTCCGTTCCTATGGCTGATCCGGATGATCCTGCTCAGATTGGCGCTAATATTCCTGGAAATATCATCAAGGTTTTGGTTAAAGAGGGCGAGCAGGTTGAAGAAAAACAGCCTGTAGCAGTTATCGAAGCTATGAAGATGGAAACCAATATTATTGCTCCGATAAAGGGTACAGTAGGAAAGGTTTACGTGAAGGAAGGCCAGCAGGTTAAAGCGGGCGAATTAATCGTAGAGCTTAAATAGAAAAAATTATTATAATAAAATCAATGGACTGTCTCTGGATATGATTAAAAATCATAAAGGGGCAGTCCATTTTTAATACAATAGGGAATAGTAAGAAATAAAAAAGCCTGCGATTTTTACCGCAAGCTTTTTTTATGTAAACGACTGTTATTGATTATACTAAACCCTGAGACATCATAGCAGCAGCAATCTTCTGGAAACCAGCAATGTTTGCACCGGCTACAAGGTCGTATTTGCCGTAGTATTGCTTAGATGCATCTGCACAAGCTTTATGAATACCAATCATAATGTTGTGAAGCTGTTCATAAACCTGTTCAGTTGTAAATACAGTGTGGCCGGCATTCTGTCCCATTTCGATACAAGATGTAGCAACACCGCCTGCATTTGCAGCTTTTGAAGGACCAACAATAATGCCGCCCTCCTGCATGATTTTAATAGCTTCGTTGGTGGAGGACATGTTGGAGCCTTCGCAAACAAATTTTACACCGTTTTTAACGAAAGTTTCAGCATCCTCTTTACGGATTTCATTTTGAGTTGCACAAGGAATATACAAGTCAGCCTTAACACCCCAAGGCTTTTCGCCAGGGAAGAATTTGGAACCAGGGAACTTGTCAGCATAAGGTGCGCAGATGTTCTTTCCAGAATTTCTTAATTCAAGAAGATATGCAACCTTTTCATCTGTGTTGATTCCTGCTTCGTCAAGGATATATCCGTCCGGACCTGAAATGGTAATAACCTTAGCTCCTAAGTCCTTTAGTTTCCAAGCAGTACCCCAAGTTACGTTTCCGAAACCTGAAAGAGCAACAGTCTTGTCTTTTAAGCTTTCGCCATTAGCCTTCAGCATTTCTTCCGCATACCAAACGATACCGAAACCGGTAGCTTCTGTTCTTCCTAAGCAACCGCCGTAAGCTAAACCTTTACCTGTTAAAACACCTTCAAATCTATTTACAATTCTCTTATACTGACCGTACATATAACCGATTTCTCTGGCACCAACACCAAGGTCGCCGGCAGGTACGTCAGTCTCAGCACCGATATGTCTATATAACTCAGTCATAAATGCCTGGCAGAATCTCATGATTTCAGCATCAGATTTTCCGTTTGGATCAAAATCAGAACCGCCTTTGCCACCACCGATAGGAAGACCGGTTAAGCTGTTCTTGAAGATTTGTTCAAAACCTAAGAATTTAACAATACCAGGGTATACACTTGGTGCAAATCTCAAACCGCCTTTGTAAGGTCCGATTGCACTGTTGAACTGATATCTGTAGCCTTTGTTTACGTGAACTTTTCCTGCATCATCTGCCCATACGATTCGGAAAGTAATTCCTCTTTCAGGTTCTACTAATCTTTCAAGAAGACCGGCAGCTTCGTATTCAGGATGCTGCTCTACAACAGGTTTTAATGAAGAAAGTACTTCTTCAACTGTCTGATGGAACTCTACTTCGCCAGGGTTGTTTTCAATGCACTGAGCGATCACTTTTTCAACATAATTTGACATTTTTTTTCTCCTCTTCTCACATTTATAATCTTGTTAAAATAACAAGTACTCAACTTAGTTTCAATATAGCACTTTGGTAATTTCTAGTCAACGGAATTATCTTCAAAATATGCCTAAATACCAAAGTTTCAATATTCTGAAAAAACGTAATATTTAATAATGTGACAATAGTGGAACAATAATGGGAACAATGATATAATATTGATTTAAGATAGTGAATGAATATTGAATACAGAAGAGGTGAGCTAATGCCTAAAAAAGAAATGACAGAAGTTTATAAAAAGCTAGAAAGTTTTTTGACCAGCAAAGTTTTTTTAAAAGAGTTGGAGATGTCTAAAAAAACCATGGTCAAGCTGCTTCAGGAAAACGGCTGGCAGGAAAATATAAAATATTTACTTTCTTTAGAGGAAATAACCTGCAATGAAATCTTAAAAGCTGCCGAGACTACTCTTGACCTTATAGAACCTTGTCCGGAGGAGGGTTGGCTTGAATTTACGAAAAATAATATTTTAGAAAAATTATTTCCCACGGGCAGACCGATTAAAAAAAGTGCGGGCATGGCTATGCTTCTTCGTGTTATCCGGTTTTTTATAGATTGGCAAAATGAGAAAACAAAATTTAACCCTGCAAGAAATATTTTGTTTTTAAAGGAGGAAGAACTGCTGGAATCCGGCATACAAGAGGAGTATAAAAAATTCCTGGATTTCTGGAATAATAATTATATTTATGAATTTATGCTGCTGTCTAAGGAACTGACCTCCTTTAATACCATCGGACATATAGCGGGTGTTCACTTTGTGGCCATGCATATTGCATGGCAGCTCAAACAGATTCATATTCCTATTGATATCGCACTGGTTTCAGGAGCTGCTGCAGGACATGATCTAGGAAAGTATGGCTGCAAGCCCAGGGAGGCGGCTAAAATTCCTTATTTGCATTATTACTATTCCGATCAACTCTTTAAGGCAAATCATATGCCTACTATCGGTCATATTGCAGCTAATCATTCCACATGGGATTTAGAGCTGGAAAATTTATCGGTAGAATCTTTGGTACTTATCTATGCAGATTTCAGAGTAAAGGGCAGCAGAGATACGGCAGGCCACGAAATAGTGAATTTTTATTCGTTGGAAGAAGCTTTTGAAGTAATTCTGAATAAGTTGGACAACGTAGATGAACAAAAGAAGAAAAGGTATATACGGGTATATTCCAAGCTGAACGACTTTGAAAAATATATAAAAAGTTTAGGCGTTTCCGTGAAACTGGATTCTGATGCGGTTTCAATGGTTGAACAAGCGGGAACCGCTCTTTTAAACTCAAAGCAGACCATAGAGAAATTAAAGTTTTTAGCAATTGAACATAATATAAACCTGATGAGCAGATTTAACAATGAAACTTCTTTTGTTAATCTTTTAGAACAGGCAAGAAGTGAGAAACAGTGGAAAAATATTCGGGCTTATTTAAATATATTCAGTGAATATTCCACTTATATGACTCAGAAACAAAAGACTTCCACGTTACATTTTTTATATGAGCTTCTCATGCATCGAGAGGGAGATATAAGAAGACAAGCCGCAGGAATTATGGCTGCTATAATTGTAAATTATGATGAGGAATACAGAAAGGAAATTCCTGAAGATGCGCATATCGATGAAGGAGAATTTACCTCTTTAGAGCTGTGGAAATATTTTTTAGAGGAAATCGTATTTCCTGATTATAAAGTTACAGAGCAACATAGGCGCTGGATTGGATACAGCTTAAAAACAATCATAGCGACCCTGTTGGAAAAATCTAGAACGGAAGAAGAGCGAAATAAATATCTCAGCATTTTTTTCTCTTATTTTGAAAATATTGATATTGAAGACAGTACCGCCTTTACGCTTCTGGCTGCTGTTTTAGTTGTTCCTCTCCAATGCTGCAGTGAAAAAAATCTAGTGATACTGATGAGGTTTGCCGAAGAATTATCTAAAAGGGAGCCTTTAGAAATAAAAATAGGAGCTTTGAGATTTGCTAAATATGCAGTGACGGAAATCACGGATCCGGAATTGAAAGAAAAAATTAAGGCATATGCTGTGGATACGATGAAAAATATCTGTGAAGACTTGGTTTCCGTTGTTTATCTAAAGTTTAAAATATTAGCGGCTATTGGAGAATATACGGAAGATTACAGCATATACGGGCAAATGTTATATGATGCCTATCAAATTGAGTCAGACTTGTATTTAGAAAACCTGAAGGTTGGGACACCTTGGGTCATAAAGGCTGTAAATATCGAATTTTTGTTAGATAAATTAAATATGGGCAGGTATGAGGAAAAGCTTCATATCGCCACTCATTTTTCTAATTTAATTAAAGTAAGTGAACGGGTGACGGTGAGACACAGTGCGGGAAAGGGCTTATTACAGGTAATAAAGCTGCTGACTTTGGATCAAAGAAATGAGGTTATTATAGAATTGACCAAAGGGCTTGAAATAGGAGAATATCAATTTTCAAAATATATTCCGGAATATCTGGGGGAATTAGCCCTGTATTTACACCCAAGAGAATTGGATGAGCTTATCAATGATTTAAGAAAACTGGAAGACAGCACTAATAGAAGAATTGCTTCGGTGGCACTGGATACCCTTGGCGTAATAATTAAAAAATATCCTGCCTATCAGGATCGGTTTAATGAACAGCTGGATACTTATGAACAGCGCAGGAATTTAATGCTGGGCATGCTGCTGAGAGGCCTTGCTAATTATGACGATATAGTCAGTCAGGAGGCTTTTCTCGTTATTGGACAGAGTGTCTTTGGGAGCGATGATTTATCGTTAAAGGACAAGGGGATAGTCTTTGAAAAGCTGTATAAGAAAATAGTAACTCTTATAGCGGATAAAAAAGAAAGTGAGCTGGCCTTTTATAATAATGCCGCTGCTTTAAATCATTTATACCGATTTATTTCAGATTATCTGATGCAATATGAGGAATTCCCTTTTGGGGATAATCCTAAAATTGCTTTTTTTCCTGGAACCTTCGATCCCTTTTCCTTAAGTCATAAGGGTATCGTACAGGAGATAAAAAAGCTGGGATTTGAAGTTTATTTGGCTTTAGATGAGTTTTCCTGGTCGAAAAAAACCCAACCCCGCATGATACGAAAGCAGATTGTCAGCATGTCCATAGCGGATGAAAGCGATGTATATATTTTTCCGGATAATATCTCAATAAATATAGCGAATTCCATTGATTTAAAAAGGCTGAGGGAAATCTTTACTCATAAAGAACTGTATATGGTAGTGGGAAGCGATGTCATAATCAATGCATCCTCTTATCAAAAAACAGAGGAAGAAAACTCCATACACCATATGAATCATATAGTATTTAAAAGAGCCAGTGATGAAGAAGGGCATATAAAATCCCATGATTCAGTCACGGAATATGGACAGATAAAAGGAAATGTAATAGAGCTTAAACTGCCTATACACTTAGAAGATATCAGCTCTACCAGAATTCGAGAGAATATCGATCATAACCGGGATATTTCTAATTTAATCGATTCAGTTGCGCAAAGCTACATTTATAAATACAGCCTATATTTAAGAGAGCCGCAGTATAAAAGCATCATTCGATCCTCTTCCATTGAAGTGGAGATTATAACCGATAACAATCCGGAAATATTATATGCTGTCCATGAAGCAGTGAACAATTTTTCTGATATACAGGATGGATTGGTGGAGTATTTAGGGGAGAAAAAAGTAAATGCGGCGGTGATAAGGAACGGCAGTGACAATGGCAGAGTGCTGGGGATTGCTTTGTTCCATGAGCTGGATACTGCCAATTTATACAGCGAATTCAATAATGCGGAAATCGCTTCTTATATTCGTGAGCATTCATCTGGTAAAATAATCAGTTTGAGCACCATAATTGTCAGTGGAAGCAGCATCCGGGAAGAGCTGCAGCAAATTCTTTTGACAGAGGCCATTGCAGATTGTCTGCACAAGGGCTTCACTTATGCAGTCTATAATCCGCTGCATTTTGAAGGCAATAATAAAAATGAAATGGCTGACAGGCAAATCGAGGATGTTCTTCAGCGCCAGGGATTTTTTAAAATATCTGAAAATGAATCGGCTTCGGGCATTTATTTTGTAGATATGAAATCTCCGGTAATATTATTTGAAAATATGGAAATGAGAATAAAGAGTCCCTTTAATAAAAATGAAAGGGTATTAAGGGTACTGAAGCAGACTCATCAACGAATGCAGGAGGCCTTGACTGAAATCTATAAAGG
>DKLE01000024.1 GCA_002455605.1 Firmicutes bacterium UBA6648 | reverse complement strand
AGAACTCTCGGCAAACTTAAATTAAAATCATATAGCAGTTCATTCTTTATATCCATACATTAATCTCACCTCATCATAACAATGTATTACAGAATAAAAAAAAAATGACCGTTCAACGGTCATTTTCTTAAGACAATTTATATGGCAAATCACTCAATAAAGTTTGGCGTAGATAAATATCTTTCTCCTGTATCCGGCAATATCACTACTATTTTTTTCCCTTCATTTTCTGGACGTTTGGCAACCTCTGTTGCTGCCCACAGTGCCGCACCGGAAGAAATGCCAATTAACAAGCCTTCTTCTTTTGCAGACGCCTGTGCAGTACGAAAGGCATCATCATTTTCCACAACAATGATTTCATCATAGATATCTGTATTTAAGACTTCCGGTACAAAACCTGCGCCGATTCCCTGAATCTTATGAGGCCCGGGATTTCCGCCCGATAAAACAGGAGAAGCTGCCGGCTCAACGGCTATCACCTTTATATTTGGGTTTTGAGATTTTAAATACTCTCCTGTTCCTGTCAATGTTCCTCCTGTACCTACGGCAGAAATTAAAATATCTATCTGACCGTCTGTATCTTTCCAAATCTCTACACCCGTATTTTCCCTGTGCGCTTGGGGGTTTGCAGGATTATTAAATTGGGCGGGTATAAAGCTTCCCGGGATTTCTTTTGCTAATTCATCGGCTTTTTCTATAGCACCCTTCATTCCCTTCAATCCTTCTGTTAAAACAATTTCCGCTCCAAAAGCTTTAAGCAAATTTCTTCGTTCAATACTCATCGTATCGGGCATTGTTAAAATAGCTCGGTAACCCCGCGCAGCTGCAACGGAAGCCAAGCCTATACCCGTATTGCCGCTGGTAGGCTCTATGATAACACTGCCTGGTTGGAGCAGGCCTTTTTTCTCCGCATCATTTATCATATTTAAAGCAACTCGGTCCTTTACACTCCCCGCCGGATTAAAATATTCCAGCTTTGCAATAATTTCGGCCTTCAACCCTCTTTTACCTTTGTAATTATTTAGTGCCAGAAGCGGTGTATTTCCAATTAATTCTGTTAAACTACCATAAATTTTTGACATAACAAATTACCTCCAATTAATTTATTTTATATCCAAACCTGTTTTTTATCAATATTTATGCATCAAATGACCGATTAAATAAAAAAACAAACTGCTAAAAGGAGCAGTTTGCAAACTATATGTTATAATCCCATGCAACTTTTTCTTTATGCTGCTGTACTATATCTTCTAAGGTATAGGAATCCAGATATTCATTTATTACCTTGTATAAGCCTTCCCAAAAAGTAATCGTTGCACATTCATCATACTTATCGCATTGATTCTCTTCATCCAAGAGACAGGCTGTAGGTGCAAATTTTCCCTCTGACATCCTCAATATTTCTCCAATTGTATATTCTTTCGGTTTCTTAGCAAGCTTATATCCTCCTTGAGGCCCTCGGACACTATTTAAATAGCCGGCTTTAGAAAGCTGGCTTACAATTTGTTCAAGATATTTAATTGAAACGTTTTGTCTCCGAGATATATCTTTAAGCGAAATATGTTCACCTGTATTGTGCTCTGCCAAGTCTATCATCAGCCTTAAAGCATATCTCCCTTTTGTTGATACTTTCATTTTTATCCCCGCCTTTATTATATATTACTATTTTAACATAGGTTTAGTAGGAATCCAAGATAAATAAATTGACTAATTTTTTTCAAACATAGAAAAAACACCCCGACCATAGAATCAGGGTGTTAAATGTTTTATTAAGATAGAAATTCTTCTACAGCCTTCTTTACAGCTCCGCCATCGGCTAAACCTTTAACCTTCGGCATTACAGCTCCTATCAGCTTACCCATATGTTGCTTTCCGCCTTCAATGCCCATGTCCGCAGCAGTAGATTTAACAACCTCTGCAATCTTTTCAGGGGACATCTGCTCGGGTAAATATGACATCAAAATTTCTATTTCCTTGTTGTAGGAATCCAAAAGATCTGTTCTTCCAGCTTTCTCAAAATCAGCGAGGGCGTCTTTTCTCATTTTTACTTGTTTTGTTAAAATCGCCAAAACACCTTCATCGTCTAGTTCTGCCCTATTATCCACTTCATATTGTTTAATAGCAGCACGAACGAAATTTACTGTATTCTTTTTGACTTCATCCTTCGCCTTCATAGCTTCTTTGAAGTCACCTGTTAATCTTTCCTTTAAGGTCAATCTAAACACCTCTAATCTATTTCTGCAATACTCAGCTAATTAAAATTTCTTAGCCTTTTTTCTTGCAGCCTCAGACTTTTTCTTTCTTTTTACGCTTGGCTTTTCGTAATGTTCTCTTTTTCTCAATTCTGACATTACTCCGTCTCTCGCGCAAGAACGCTTAAATCTTTTAAGAGCGCTTTCTAAACTTTCGTTTTCTCTTACAACTACCTGTGCCATGTATCCAATTCACCTCCTGACCTCTCATGAACTAACGAATGCTGGTCCAACGGTTTTATCTACAACGTAAGTATTATACTATTAATTGTCCCATAAGGCAAGCAAAATTTTTATCAACCTGGAGGCCAAGTCATTTTTCTTTTTCCAAGAAGATGGAAATGCAAATGCTTCACTGTCTGAAAGCCATCCTCTCCGCAGTTATTTACCAATCTATAGCCATTTTCAAGCTCCAGTTTTTCTGCTATGTCCTTTACCTTCAGCATAATATGTCCAAGTAATGCCTGATCCTCTTCATCCACATCATCCATAGACGCAATGTGTTTCTTCGGAATAATCAAGACATGAACAGGAGCCTGGGGTTCTAAATCGTGAAAACAAACAATTTTATCATCTTCATAAACAACTGTAGATGGAATCTCTTTATTTGCAATCATACAAAAGATACATTCTGCCATAAGTATTACTCCCTTTCCCGATATATGTTCTTTTCATTATAATCCATATCCTTCTAGTTTTCAAGCTGTGATGCTTGTTTCTTGTCCTCTATTTTTTTATCCAATACTTTGCACCACTGTTCGTAATTTTTTCCCCCTGCATAATAATCGCTCACAATGTTTCCTTCGCTGTCCACCAGGAACTGAGTCGGTATAAATTGAATATCTGTCATAAAAGAGTATAAAAGATTCTTAGGAATCAGAAGGTGAGTAAAATCTGCGTTCTGCTTTTCCACAATAATTCTGGCATTTTTTATGGCTTCCATTTGAGGAGAGCGGTCTGCATTCTGTACATCTACCACCATTCCCATAACATTAATCCCCTTATCCTTGTACTCATCATATACTTTCTTCATTTCCGGCATAGCTTCTATACAAGGTTTGCAATAGGTTCCCCAAACATCAATAATGGTATAATCATAGCTGCTGAATACCTCATTGTCTACTTGATTTCCATAGAGATCAATAGTAACGAAAGAATTTAAGTCTGTTGTTGTTCCCAGACTTTCCGGCATAATCATCTCTTCAATCTCTTCATTTTCCGTGTTTTCTTCATTTACTGGTTCTTTGCTGCCGCAGGCGCTAAGCATCAAAAGCAGTACAGTGATTACTGCCATCATTAATAATTTGTTTTTTCTCATACCCTCACCTCTTCACCACAGAAATATCTTTTTATTTTCATTGGGACTGCCCCTTTAACTGACACAAAACTCCATCTCTGTACAACTCTGTCAGCTTTACTTCAGCAAACGTATTGAGCAATGATTCTTTATCATAAGAATCGCTGTCTGCATTGCATTTTATATAGGCTTTTATATAGTTTTCCGTATAGCCTGCTAAGCAATCCATCTCCTCTATATATTCTTCAATCAGAACCGTTCTATACGTATTCAAATTACTCTTAAAAAATTGTTCCGATACTTTATTTCCTGTAGCAATAAGCTCTTCACTTCGCCGGTTTTTCACTTCCGGGGCTACATGTCCTTTCATGGAAGCAGCCTTTGTCCCTTCTCTCTTGGAATACTTAAAAGCATGCACTTTACAGAACTGCACTTCTCGGATTATATTTAAGCTGTCTTTAAAGTCCTCTTCCGTCTCTCCCGGAAACCCCACAATAATGTCGGTAGTTATACCATATCCCGAATCATAGCCCTTCAAAGCATGTACAATATCCAAATACTCTTCTCTATCGTACTTCCGGTTCATATCCTTCAGTATCTTATTGCTTCCGCTCTGGATAGACAAATGAAGATGCGGACACAGTCTTTTATATTTCAACAGCCTCTCCACATATTCTCCGTTGATTACGGTTGGCTCAAGGGAACTGAGTCTTATCCTGAAATCTCCTTCTAACCTTTCAAGCTCATTTATGATTATTTCTATACCCCATATGTCATTGTCTGTAACATTTTCCTTATTAAAGCCTTCTTCTGTACCATACAAGGCCGTATTGATACCCGTTAATATGATTTCTTTTACTCCTCTTTCAATCAGGCTCTTTGCTTCTTTGATTACCTCAGAAACAGCCCTGCTCCTGACCTGCCCCCTGGCGTATGGAATGATGCAATAGGAACAGAATCGGTTACAGCCCTCCTGAAGCTTAATATAGGCTCTGGTCCTGGATTCCATTGAGGTAATAATTCCTGTTTCTTCATATTCACAGAGCTGTTCATATTCATCAACAACTCGTTCGGTATGTGCTTCCGGAGTTTTCTTATAATTTTCAACCAGTTCTACCAGCCTATTTTTCTGATTGGTGCCTGTAACGATATCAACAGCCTCTATAGCAGATACCTCTTCCGGACTCATTTGAGCATAGCAGCCTGTTACGGCAACAATACTTTCTGGATTAATCTTTTTCATTCTCCGAATGTACTGACGGGATTTTCTGTCTGCCAAACTGGTTACCGTGCAGGTATTTATAATATAAACATCCGCGAAATCATTTTCATTGACGATTTCATGATTATTCTTTTTAAATTTTTCTTTCATTGCTTCGGTTTCGTATTGGTTTACTTTACAACCAAGAGTGTGAAAAGCGATCTTCATTTTTTCTGTTTTTCCTTTACTTATTGTTAAATTCTTTTATCTCGATTATTGTACCACAATTCCCCACCAAATCGCCAGTCAAATCATATTTAAGCTATCGCCTACATATAGTTTATATATTAAAACCTTGGGAGGTTAAAATGCGTTTTCACAAATTCGTCTGGCCTGCAATATGGTCTTCCTTGGCATTATGCATTATAATGCTTTCACTTTCCATACTCAGTAGTGTTTGCAAAGTCCCACCGCCTTCTGTTGGCATCAGTTCTGATAGTGCAGACCAAAATTCAACCATTGACTCCAATACGGTTAATCTGCCCATCATTATGTACCATGGCCTGATTAAAGACAAAAAACTGCAAAATCAATATTTTATTTCTCCAAGCTTATTCGAAAATGACTTAAAATATCTCAATGATAACGGCTACACTGCAATTACTATGACTGAATTGATCGATTACGTTTACAACGGCACACCCCTTCCGAAAAAGCCCATCATATTAACTTTCGATGATGGTTTTTATAACAATTATCTGTATGCTTTTCCGGCATTAAAAAAATACGATCAAAAAGCAGTGATTTCCATTTTAGGCTATGAGACAGACAGATATAGCCTGATAAAGGTGTATAACCCCTATTATTCCTATCTCACATGGTCGCAGATAA
>DKLE01000261.1:3559-10301 GCA_002455605.1 Firmicutes bacterium UBA6648 | reverse complement strand
AAAGCTTTTCATTTTATCTAGGCCATTAAACACTAATCGTTTCCCCTTACCTATGTAATCTGTAAAATTATAACTTGTGCTATTATATTACATTTAATTAGGTAAAAACAACATATTTGTAAAAAACAGGTAACCTGTTTGTGAAACACGGTCACAAAACCTGTCCATATATCAAAAGGGCTTTTTTCTGTATCAATACCAGATACCTATTGATTTCTCAAGATATATTAACTAAGTCCCTATCAGCTGGGCTGTTTGCAATATAATGGTGCACTCTAACCTCCTGAAGTGAAGTATTGAAAATTTTTCGCTGCATTGTTAACAGTCTGAAAGACCCTTGCGGGTCTTTCTCTAAAACTATTAAGTATTCTTTTTACTGCTTTTTATAGCAATGGCTACAGAAACTGCACATCCGCCCCAAAGTCCAGCACATCCGATTATCATCATAATTATAGCACCAACACTCATCTTATGCTACCTCCTTACGTGATACTTTGTTCAAATCAATATAGCCTTCTTTTCCCTTCATAGAAGTAAGAACAGCTGAGATAACAACCACAACAAACATAGTCCCCCATCCGAATATGGCTATATCTAAAGCTGCATAGCCGCCATAGCCATTCATTAGGTAATCTTTTGTATTCAAAAATACCATAACCCCAAGAACAACTACTGTAATAATCTTTAAGGAATAGACCCACCATCTTCCGATACTGAAATTGGAAAAGCTGTTTGCTTCCTGACGAAGCTTTTCCGTATCAAAAAACCATCCGATTAATACCACTTCCAATAGCCCTGCTCCTGCTATGCCTATATTATTGATAAAAGCATCTACAATATCTAATATATTTAATCCAGCTCCGGTAATAAATAATATGCTCACGATGAAGGCCGGAACAATAACAGTAGTAACTGCCTTTTTATGAGGCATGTTAAACTTATCTTCTATCCCTGTTATAACTGCCTGCATAATTGAAATAAGAGAGGTGATTCCAGCTGTCAGCAAAGCCCCAAAGAAACAAACGCCAAAGAAACCATTTAGTGCTGGCAGGCTGCTGATAGCCGCCGGGAAAGTCATAAATGCCAGGCCAACACCCGCTTTAGCAATTTCTTCAACCGGAACTCCTTGCATCAAGGCCATATAACCCATGATACTAAATACACCAATACCTGCAAAAACCTCAAATCCATGATTGGCAGTAGCTGTAATAAAAGCACTGTTTACAACATCTGTTTCCTTTGGTAAGTAACTGGAATAGGAAATCATAATTGCAAAAGCAATTGATAAGCTGAAAAAGATCTGTCCATAAGCCGCTACCCACACACCAGGCTTTGCCAATGCTGCCCAATTTGGTGCAAACATATATTCCAGTCCGTCTGCAGCCCCAGGCAATGTAATACCTCGAATAACCAGGATCGCAATCAATATAAATAATACTGGCAGACATATCTTGCAGACCATTTCTATTCCTTTGCTAACCCCCCTATAAAGGATAAATGCACTTACAGCCCAGACAATTATAAATGGTATAATCAAATTAGTTTGAATTCCTCCAAGTTCAATTGCACTATTGGTTAATCCAAGATATTCCACAAAGAAGCCTGTTGGATCCGTACCCCAGGCCTGCGTTGCTGAAAAGCCTATGTAGCTTACAACCCAAACGATAATTGCAAAATAATAAACGGAAATCATAAAAGCTACCATTACCTGAAACCAGCCAAGCCATTCAAATTTTTTATTTATTCTGGCCAGCGTAACTGGAGCGCCGGCTTTATATGTTTTACCCAAGGTATATTCCAAAATAAGAATTGGAATACCTGCAGTAATAATAGCAAAAAAGTAAGGTAAAAGGAACGCTCCTCCACCATTCTGTGCTGCTATATAAGGAAACCGCCATATGTTGCCTAACCCTACAGCAGAACCTATTGCAGCTAATAAAAAGCCTAATTTCGTGTTCCATTGTTCTCTCATAGAACTCACATCCTCTCAATAAATATAAAAAATAAATAATAACTGATTGATTATAATCAAAACTAAAATACTCATTAATTATAATGTGAGTTTATCTAAACGTCAATTGTTAATTGTTGTATGAAACAATTATTTTTAATTTTTATTGTTTTCAAATACAAATATTCAATAGTGACAATTTTAATTTTTTACCCATTACAAGAAAAAACTAGCAAGCCATCGGCCGATGACTTGCTAGCTGGCATTTTTTTATTTACATCCCCAAACCAAAGCTATTACTCAACTGTAACAATAAAGGTTTTGTCCAGGTATGTCTCTGCATTTAAAATAATTGTGTTAGCACCTTTCTTTAAAGAACTCGCAGCAACTGTAAGAATATCATAATCGCTGTAAGAAATTCTTTCATTGGAAATCAGCAGGGGTTCTGAAAGATTTTCACCGTTTACCGACACCGTTGTTAATCTTTCTTTATACTTTGGTGTAAAATAATCCCCGATAACTATTTTTACATCTGTTGCTATTTCCTGCATGATGGAAGTCTCTGTCACCATTTTAGCATTAACATACAGCTTAACCATAGAAGGAACACTCTGCGGAGTAACAGTTACAGTCAAAGTTTTATCCTTATATCCATCTGCATGAAGTACAATCTGATGCTCTCCAATACTCAAATTATTAATATAAAATGAGGTGCTATATTCAGAAACACCCAGCTCAGCTTTCTGTTTTTCAATACTATCTATCGTAACACTGGTTAATGCCTTCAGATAAGTGGAATTCAAAAGGCTCGCTATTGTTACACTTGCGGAACTGCCATATTCAATAGATTCTTTATATAGCTTCACATAATCCGGTACATCCAGTTTATTGCCTGTACTGCTCCCGGTCACATGAACAGTCAATGTTTTATCTTGATAGCCATCCGCAATAAGTATGATTTTATGCTCACCGGCGGTGAGATTCTGCAGTTCGAAAGAATAGCTTGAATCGTTTATGTTGAGCTCAGCGGCGTTTTGCATATTACCGCTATTCATTTTAATACCGGTAAACACATTATAATAGGCTTTATCCTCATTTGTTCCTAAAATTATCCTGACTTTTTCGTCCTCAGTGATGGAGCTTTTATCCAAATCAACAAAGGAAGGAACTTCTTTTTTGATTTCAGGCGGATGAGTTTCAGCCCCAGAATTCAGTGTTCCATCACTGTTAACGGTAAATGCTGCATCCTTATAGCCTGTGGCTTTAACCGTTACAATTGTTTGTTCCGATGTACTAAAGCCATCCAAGGTTAAATCAAGGTATGAAAGTCCTCCAAAGATCTCGTTATCTGACAGCCTAAACTTCGCTGTATCTCCAGATGAGAAAGAGAGGAGGCTTTTCTGATACTCTGTATTTCCTACCGTTACTGATGTAATGGCCTTCAAATAATTTTTCAAAGCATCTTTCGTAAAATCAAAAGATGCACGATAATATGGATCGGTAAAAAAGGACGTTTCTTTTTTGACAAATTCGGCAATATCCGGTGCATCCAAAACCTCAGCCGGAGGAATATTGCCATTTTCATCGCTGGCATCAACTGTAAAAGTAAGTGTTTTCTCCCCATAATATGCTGCTTTCAGTACCACCGTATATTCACCGGCTTTTGGAAACAGCCCTGCTTTAAGGGTAATCTGAGAGTTACCTGTTTCATACCAGTCATTTCCACTGCTGCCTCCCGCCATTTCGGTCAATACCTGTCGGTTATTCAGCGTTACACGCTGGAGATTTTTTAAAAAGTCACCAGTTGAATGCTCTACATTTATCACGATATCCTGCTTTGCTTTATACTTCTCTGCCCCCAGGCTTAACATGATATCTTCCAAAGTCTTTTCATATTGAAATTGCAAAGTATTGCTCTTATAGCCTGCTGACTTCACTTCCACTGTATTGTTACCCAATGTCAATACAGAGTGATCAATTTTGAGGCTTCTAAGTTCAGTATCAATGGAATATTTATCCGGAGACAGTGCTTGCCAATTACCGTTGATGTAAATTGCAGTAATACTGTTGAGGTACTGTGCATCTTCACTGATGAAAACTGCATTCTGGCCTTCAAACACTTGGACACTATCATTGCTCAGCTTTATGTCAGGAGGTATTTTACCTTTATAGTTACCATCAGACTGTGTTTCACCCAGCAAATTATCTTCCAGCACCTCCTTAACTGCATAAGGGCGGTTCAGAGTAATTTCTGCGGAATCGGAAGCAGTATAATCAGCAAAGGAAAGGTACTTGCCCTTCAGCTTTGCGTCACGCACTGCATCATTGTAACCGGTCCAAGTATAAAAGTTTATTCCATCCTCATGATACACCGCATCATAACCGGCAACGTCAAATTTCCAACGCTCTACAATAGCCTCCGCATTGGCATTTTTTATACCCATTTTATCCAGAAGCAAGGCATTGATTAGAAGATCTGCATTGAATATTAAGTTAGCTGACGTATTTATGCTGCCGGAACCTCCCGAAGATGAACCGCCTCCGGAGGAGGTTGCGCTGGCCACTGCATCTACAGAAGCAAATTTTGTCAGAGCCATGCCAGTCTTTCCTTTTATCACAGAAACCTCAGCTCCTTCAGCCACTTCAAATTTTTTGGACATTGTCTTGAATCCGTTAGAATATACCGTCAGCGTATAAACACCCTTGTACGGAATATTATTACGTCCATCCGTGGCATTTTCGTCGTTATATAGAACAAATAAACCGCCGAAAAGATACCAGTCTCTTATCTTCTCCAACACAGTGGTATTACCTGCCGGGTCGGTCAGGGTGACTGTCTCTATCGGCACGGTGATGCCATAGACCATGTCAGATACCTGAAAATGTACATTCTGCCCTGAGATAATATCACTGGATTCGCTTACTTTCATAGTAGGCACAACTTCATTGACTATATGAATTGGAACCATTGACGTTTTATGCCCCTGAGACATAACTCGGACATTAAAACGACCATTAGAGTAAAAATTATTCTGCCCTATAGGAATTGTCAGCACTCCTACCGTACCGCCATGATGTGCAGAGGTGGATTTTTGATATTCCAAAGAATTGTTTAAGGTAGTCTTATTTTCATCATAAGAAACCAATGCCAATGCTCCATGGTCTGCAATGGAGTCAAACCATTCTTTTTGCTCCTGGGTAGTATAATTGAACAGAATTTCTACATTACCAGACACCCCATAAGGATAGGACTGGTCCTTCTTTAATTCAGCATCTGCTGAATAGCTTTTTGCCGTTGCAGATGTGACGGCATCCGTACTAAAAGTAGTCTTTGTGGGGCTCACACGAATCTTACCGTTATCATCATAGTTTGACAAATGATAGTCCCATACCGGAATCGGCCCATGAGTAAGAATATAGGCAGGAGCTGTCCTTTTAACCACTTTTGGCATAGAAGGCGATGTATTGCCGCTTAAAACTATTGTCTGAGAATTTGCAGGATTTTCCTTACTGGCTATGGTCAGTTTTGCAGGATTCAAACTGGTTATTTCCCACTTAGCAACGCTACCATTGTCAGTAATATTAGTAATTGCAGAAGTTACATCTGCCCCGTCAATTACAACGGTACAATTATCTTTATTATAGCCCTCTGCAAAGGAAATAGCTACAAACTGACACCATCCCAAATCTTTTAAACCGGTCTGCACCGCATTAACAAGAGTTACGGCAGAAGGCTGTTGATTGGAATTCTCAGACCCATCCGTGTTTCCGGATCCCCCGGAATTACTGGAACCGCCAGAGCTGCCAGAGCCACCGGAACCTTTGGAACCGCCTGAGCCGCCAGAACTACTGGAACTGCCAGAGTTGGCAGCAGTACCCGAACTTCCTGGAGAAATATTTTTACCGCCGGCAGTAATCCCTGTAGTTTTTTCAGCAGCAGTGATCTTTGTTCCAGCTGTGTCAATCTTGATATAATTTGCTTTGGCATCTACCGCGGTTACTTTTCCTTCACCGGAAATCGTAGTATTTGCAGCCTTTGCTATCACATTTGTAATTTTTGAGGTGGAAGTTGTCTTAATCACCGTCCCTTCTGCACGGCTTGAAGTTTCAACTGTGGATACCATACCAGAAACATTTAACTTTGCCTGAGGTGCAGAAATAATAATATTATTAATTTCAGAGGTTGATGCTGAACTTAATTTTGCACCTTTTGCTTGATCTGCCAATTCCACCGTTTCTACTTTTCCTGTAATATTCACGGAGGCTTCAGGCCCATTCACGGTGATTTTGTCCGCATTGCCGTCTACGACCACACCGGCAGTTCCATCGGCTACAACAACGTGAGTAATAGAGGAATCTTTGGAAATATGTAAACGAACATCGGATCCGTTCTTATTCATAACAACTTTCTTTGCCGTTGTTCCGTTAAGATAAACGGAATTAATCCCGCCGCCACGCACCAAAATACGACCGTCAATTGTGGTGTTTGTCAGAGCTACTTCTCCGTCAGCAACACCCTCAGCAATAATAACGTCCCCCTTAATATGCTGTCCGTTTAAATTAGCATTATGGCCTTGCAGAACAATAGTTCCGGCTTCAGTCTTTGTATAATTTTCTCCAGCCCGTACAATAACATCGAAGGAGTTTGACAATACCTGTGCTATTTCTCCTCTAGTAATCGGCTTCTCTGGATTAAAATTATTATGTTCGTTACCGTTCATCAGTCCGGCAGCCTGCATCGCTTTAATGGATGCTCGGGCATAGCCGGCAATAGAAGAATCGTCGGCAAAG
>DKLE01000261.1:0-3414 GCA_002455605.1 Firmicutes bacterium UBA6648 | reverse complement strand
CGTCGGCAAAGGAAGTTGAACCGGAAATCGATGTATCCAGCTCTAGAACTCTTGCCAGAATAACCGCAGCTTGCTGACGGGAAGTCTCCATAAGTGGGTTAGCTTGAGTCCCATCTCCCTGTATAACTCCTGCTGCTGTTGCACGAAGAATAGACTCTGTATACCATGCATTGTCTGCACAATCCGTATAAACGTTTTGTGCTGATTTCTGATACTGCATAATACGGTTCAGCATGGAAACCAGCTCTGCCCGTGTTATCGGCTGATCCGGACGTACAGAGCCATCGGAATATCCGTTGATTATATTATAATCCTTCCATTTTTGAATAGCAGCTTTAGCCCAATGACCGCTTAAATCATTTTTTATTTCTGCTGCTCCAGCCGAAATGGTATTTGTACCAAGCACCATACTGGCAGCAAGTACAAAAGAGATAACTCGTTTTTTCTTCAAAAAAAATCCTCTCCTTTTCAT
Source organism: Firmicutes bacterium UBA6648 (assembly GCA_002455605.1). GTDB lineage: Bacteria > Bacillota > Clostridia > Peptostreptococcales > Anaerovoracaceae > Aminipila. Next base: position 2,942 of record DKLE01000261.1, on the reverse strand, counting down.
TTGTTAGCACATGCTAACCAAGCTATAAATTAGTAGCTTCTCTCCCAAGAATTAACTTACTGATGCCTTTGGTTAGCCTTAGCTAACCAAAGGCATCATAGCTAATATAGCATGCGGAAGAGATATATGTCAACGAAAAAATCTATAACATTATACCAAATTACGGCTGAATGTCCTGATACATGCTATGGAGAACAGAGAATAGAAAACGGGTGATGTTTGGACATTCCTAAAAATGTCCAAACATCACCCGCCGTTTACTTATTCCTTAGTTATTCCAAGTATTTCATAAATGCTATTTTGTTGTTTCTCAGTTGTAGTATATATATTTTGATTTAATATGTTTCCGTCCTTGTCATATTCTATTTCCTCAACATTAGAAAAAAGTGAAAATACGATACTGCTTCCATCTTCTCGAATGATTTTAAGCTGTACAGGAATTCCATATATAGTTTCCGTTCGAGAAGGTAAAGGTTCTTTGTAGTCTAGCTTTCCAATAAACTTCATTAATTTCCGTTTTTCCGTTGCGGTAAATTCAGTTTTTTCAGCGCCTACGCTTCCATTCACATTATATAAATGTGTCAATTGGAAATCTTCACTTCCATCTATGCCAAATTGGTTTCTGGGGTAAGAAAAGTGTTCTCGCATTATTAAACTACTAAATCCTCCAACGATAATAACCAATATGGCTACAGTGAGCAAGTACTTTTTACTCAATAACATTTTAAACCTCGCATATTTAAAAATTTGAGACTTCCAAATAACATTCACAAGTATATGTGATTGATCCATAGGCAAATTGGTAAATACCATCTTTATAAACCGACATCACTTGGTAATACTCTTCATTTGGATCCATATAAGAAATAGCTGCGCCTTGCGAACTGGTTGAATAGCCTCTAAGGACTACTGCATGTCCGAAAGATCCATTATCTGATCCAAAACCTGCCCAAATAGGATTACCTGCTTGTATTTGTTCCATAATCGTCGTTGTAAATGATGGTGCGGAACTTACTCTATTAGTGGTAACACTATAAACACTTTTTAACGCACTCTTGGCATTTTTTATACTACCTCCGTCATTGTATCCTATATCCATTTTTTTTGCAATATTTTTAGCAGTATAGTTTTTTCCTGTTAAATAATTGCCTACAGATGCAACAGAAGCTGCCCAACATAGATTATAGTTTCCTTGTAAAATAATAGGTACTTTTAGATATTTACTATCTTTATTTGCTTTAGCTAATAATGTGCTATTAAGGCTATTTTCATTATAAGCTATTTCCCATAACCCTGATGTTTGGTTAATGTTTAATTCCGCAATTGGCTTTATATCAGTAAACTCTATATCTTTACTATTAAAATTATTATTGAATAGATTTTCGGGCTCCATTTGTGATTTATTGAAATATGTTTCTGCAGTAACTTTAGGTTTTACTACAAAATTATCTACACAATTATAATCATGACCTTCATCACATACATACATATTTTGCCCTGTTACATCAAAAAAGAGTGCAACTGCACTATTCCCCTTGCTCTTTGCTATAAAGGTTTGTAGTTCATTTGCAAAACGCTTTCCGAGTTGCACTGACGGATTCCCTTTATCATTATATGTTACAGATGCAATCGCAATAATATTGTTCCCTTCTATAATTGGGTAATAACCTATATTTAATTCTTTAATTCCATTCTTTTCATCTTGATATGCGGATATTTTTTCTCCAAGATAAAGGTTACCAAAATGAACATCACCAAGCCCATACATATCACTTTCTTGACAAATACTTTCAAGAAGACTGGTCACTATAGGTATTATTTGTTCAGCTTCTGTATTATTTCTAACCTCTGCCGATGCAACGTTCATACTCCCCAACACCAGTGTGAAGGAAAGGACCAACGCTAAGATTCTCTTTTTACTTACTTGTATCATTTTGTACAATACCTCCTTTGTATTTTATGTCTTATAAAAGTACTAGTATTAAAAGCTCTATGCAAACATAAGCATCACTCCTTTTTGAAGCTTTTATTTTATATCCTTACTAATTCATCAACGATGTAACAAAAACTGCTACTAATCCACAAACCTGCTAAAACAGGTTACTCCCTGTTTATATTGCTCTCCTCGATCAAGTTTTCCAGTCAAAAGCGCAGATTTATAAAACTCTAATCATTTGAGAGTAACTTAAAACTCTTGTATATCCTATACCACCTATAGATTTACGTATCATAAAGGTCTTTTACATTTATATCTCACATCAACCCCCCTTAATCCTACAACAGAATCCATAAGGTGCCCTCTCTCTCAAATGCCTATTACTTTACAACAAAATCATTTAATTTTACATTATATATTTATATAAAATATGACTATATGATATATTTTTATTTTATATTTGTCAACACATTACTCAATTTATCAAATAATTCATCCTGGGGACTTACCAGTCGACTATAATCTTCCATAATTACATTTTGTCAAACATTATTTAATTAGAATAACAATGCTATCTCCAATTGTCTTTATTCGTAACAATACATCGTCATAAATTTATAATTCATATAGGCTCTTCAAATTTATCATGCAATATGTTTATAGGTCCAAAAGGACATTAATGTAAAAGAATCCCATACATGCAACTAGAGGGACCTAAGGAATGTAAAAAGACATGTCTAAGAAAGGAACTATACAATTATGTTAAATATAATTGTATATTACTATCTATAGTTTTATTTATTAATAAATTATCTATTAATATTACACATATTGACATTATAAGTAATATTATTTATAATACTAATTATAAAAGGAGGTTTATTTATGAACAGTAACTCTTTCTCATTGACAAAAAACGAACAAGAAATCATGGAACTTTTATGGACTGAGGAACGGCCTTTGTCACGTTCCCAAATTATCGAACTATGCAAAGAGCGTTCCTGGA
>DKLE01000010.1 GCA_002455605.1 Firmicutes bacterium UBA6648 | reverse complement strand
GTGGACGGTGCCTTTGTTTCTAAATTTATCAACACCAATGCCCTGTCCGCATTAAATATAGCTTACCCGCTTTTTAACGGAGTAATCGCCATCGGCGTTATGCTTGGTGCCGGAGGCAGTGCACTGATTGCAAAAAAAATGGGGGAAGGTAAGCTGGAAGAAGCAAGGCAAAATTTCAGCCTGATCGTTTATGCCGGGATTGCTATTGGACTCACTCTAACAATTGTAGGTGCTGTGTTTATGAAACCGATGCTCCATTTTTTAGGAGCGAATGAAGCTTTAATGAGCTATTGCTATGACTATGCCTTTACTCTTTTATTGTTTACCGTTCCTACTATATTACAGATGATCTTTCAATATTTATTTATTACAGCCGGTAACCCGCATCTTGGTCTTGTCCTGATCATAGCCGGCGGATGTATGAATATTATTCTGGATTATGTATTTATTGTGCCATTGAATATGGGAATATCGGGAGCCGCGCTTGCTACAGGCATAGGCATTCTGATTCCTTCTCTGGTGGGGCTTGTATATTTTTCATTTAATAAGAAAAGCCCTCTATATTTTGTGAAAACAAAACTCCAGCTACCTGTCCTGTCTCATAGCTGCACCAATGGTTCATCAGAAATGGTCACAGAGCTGTCAAATGCAGTTATCACCTTTTTATATAACGCCATCATGCTTAAATATCTCGGGGAGGATGGGGTTGCAGCCATTACCATATTACTTTACGTGGATTTTCTGCTCAAGGCAGTATTCCTCGGTTTCTCGATGGGTGTATCCCCTATCATCAGCTATAATTACGGAAGCCAGAATACAGAACAAATTAAGAAGATTTTTAAATACTGTCTTTCTTTTATCATGGCTTGCTCTGGCATAATATATGTGTCTTCCATTATATTTGCACCCTATCTGACTGCAATCTTTGCACCGAAAGGAAGTAATGTTTACAATTTGGCTATGGGCGGTTTTATGCTTTACAATATATCTTTCCTCTTTTCCGGATTTAATATATTTTCATCTGCATTATTTACCGCATTTTCCAACGGAAAAATATCTGCCGTGATTTCTTTTTTCCGAACTTTTTTATTCCTTTCCGCAGGTTTACTGCTGCTGCCGTCTTTAGTGGGTATAAGGGGTGCATGGATGGCTGTAACGGTTTCAGAGGGAATGTCGCTGATAATGAGTCTGTCTTTTTTATTTAAATACAGGATCAAATATCAGTATATATAAAAAACCTGAGATTTTACTTCTCAGGTTTTTTTATTACAATTATTTACTTTTCATCTAATAGGGCGTGTATTCTCTGATTCAACATCTGAAGCGCCACCATATTAAACCCTCCCTCAGGAACGATAATATCCGCATTTTTCTTGCTGGGCTCTACATATTGTTCATGCATGGGTTTTACAGTTGTCAGATACTGGGTTACAACAGACTCCAGACTTCTGCCTCTGTCTTTTACATCTCGCAGTATGCGCCGGATTATGCGGACGTCTGCATCCGTATCCACAAATACCTTGATGTCCAGTAAGCCTAGAAGATCTTTATTTTCAAAAATAAGAATCCCTTCAACCACGATGACCTTTGAGGGCCGCAGAAGCATTTTCTTTTCCGTTCGGTTATAGATAGTAAAATCATAAACCGGGCACCATGCCTCTTCCATGTTTTTTAACTGCCTTATATGCGCTATCATCAATTCCGTATCAAAAGCATCGGGATGATCATAATTGAGAAGCTTTCTTTCCCCAAAAGGCATGCTGCTGTAATGTTTATAGTAGAAGTCATGTGAAATTACAGTGATGTCATCATTAAATTCCTCTTTTATCTTATTGATAAGGGTACTCTTGCCACTGCCGGTACCCCCGGCAATGCCTATTACGATAACCTCTTTATCTTCCATCTGTTATTTTCCTCCTACAAGTAGCCCAAAGGATTTTTAGGGGTTCCATTTATCTGAACCTCAAAATGACAATGAGGACCTGTACTTCTTCCGGTATTACCTACGTTAGCAATATGTTGCCCTTGGTAAACTTTATCTCCCTTCTTAACAAGCAATTTACTGCAATGTGCATAGACAGTCACCATGCCTCCGCCGTGGTTAACTTTTACAACGTAACCATAGGATCCGCTATAGCCTGCATATATTACCGTACCTCCGTCAGCAGCACCAATCCTGGTTCCGATAGGACACGCCAAATCAATACCATAATGCATTCTTCCCCATCTCGGACCAAATTTAGATGTTAATCTAAATCCGGATACAGGATACCTTAAATTGCCGGTTCCCTGCAGCGGCGGAAGTTCTTTTGTTCCTCTTATTATTACCTCTGTAGTGGGTTCTGAAATGGTCTCCGCAGATAGAACGGTAGATGCCACCTGAATGCCGTTTTCTCTGATTATTCTTGCAGTAACCGAACGCTCCCCGTTGAGACCGTTCACTTTTGTACTGGTTTCTCCCTTATATAAGTTGTTTGTATCTTCATACTCCGTTTCATATGGAAGCGGCTCACAATACGTTGCTACTTCAACGGTCTGTATGGTAACCATCGGTGCCGGTTTAGTCAGAACTATCTGCTGACCGATACTCAGTCTTTCAGGGTTTATTGCCGGATTGGCTTCTTTCAGTTCACTGATTGACATACCATAGGCCCTTGCTATACCGGATAAAGTATCTCCTGCAACTACTGCATGTACCTGTTGAAATACAGCTCCAGTCATAAGCTTCTGTATAACCGCATCCGCATTTTGAATTCTGCCTAGCTTCGTATCAATCTGCTTTAATTTAATAGATTCTTTAAATCCAACCTTTTCATATTCCACATTACCTGTTGAAGAAAGATATGTGGACTGAATACCTTTTAAGATTTCTTTTGCTGTGTCTTTACTGTCCACAATAGCAACCCTTATATCATTTATATAAATGCCGTAGGCTTTTGCATTCATGTTTTTCATATAAGTCAGCCGCTTAAGAACGGCTTCCGTATCATCTATATCCTGGTTCAGTGCAGAAATTCTTTTAAAGGTTATATCCTGATTTTTATCTATGTATATCTCAGCATTATGTTCCTTTGACAGCTGTTCGCTCACTATATCTACTATCTTTAAAACGTCTTCTTGCTTTTTTACTATTCCCAGCATTCTGCCGTTATAGGAATATTCATAGGCTGTGCAGTAATTAAATACCGCTACCCCGCAGATAGCTATTACAATGACGACGCCAAAGTGCATGAGAAGCCTACGTTTATTTATTTCTGCCCATTCCCTGGCAAAATTAAATTTTTTATTTCCCTCTGTGACAATTACTGTGGTTTTATCTGCCAGCTCTTCATTCTTTGTGTCTACATGGTTAATAAACTTAACCATCTTAGCCGCAGTAGCCTTTTCTTTGGCAATGAGATTCTTCCTGGTGAGAATAAATTGTCTCATTAGCTTTCTGTTTTTCTGATGACGTTCCCATCTCTTATCGGGATTTTCTTTATAATAGGTTTTTATTTTTTTCGAAATCAGCCCTCTAATAGCACCTATATATGAAGCTATTGTGTAAAGACATTGCAGCATTTCACATTTCACACAAAAACCAAGGTGCACCATAGTCTCAAAAAATGCTCTGAAGAAGGCGCCGATTTCATGCTCTGCCGATGTCATTGAGCCCATTATTTTATCCAGGATATGTG
>DKLE01000008.1 GCA_002455605.1 Firmicutes bacterium UBA6648 | reverse complement strand
TCTTCGGATACTTGAATTGCCAGTTCCCTTGTGGGGCACAGAACCAGAACCTGCACACCCTGATGCTTGGAATCTATCATTTCAACTGCCGGAATTCCGAAAGCACATGTTTTTCCTGTTCCAGTTTGAGCTTGTCCGATAACATCGTGTCCCTCCATAGCCACTGGAATGGCCTTTGACTGTATGGGAGTTGCTTCTTCAAAGCCCATATAATCCAATGCTTTTCTCATGGCATCGGATAAGTTTAACTCTTTAAAATTTAAATTTTCCATTCATTTCCTCATTTCGTAATTTGTCGCAAAAAGCGATACACAATTCTATTATTATATTTTTAAATCGTTACAATGTCAAACTGTTTATATCAAATTACTATATTCTATTTAAAATTTATATAGAAATTAACTGCTTTTCTTATTATTATCAGTGTATTAGTTTTTATGTATCTCGTTACTATTCTTATGCGCTCTTATAACCTATGGCATTCTTCGGACACACTACTGCGCATTTTCCGCATTGAATACAATCTGCATGATTCAAAAGCTCTCCTTTATATTCGTGGGGGATAATCCCCAGGGAACATTGCCTCTCACAAATTTTACAGGAAACACAATCAGCAGATACATTCAGCACATGCTTGTTTTTTCTGCTCTTCGACACAAGAGATGAAATCGTGCCCATGGGACAAAAATGACACCAGGTTCTATGATTGTATACGAAAGACATCACAATTCCTATAATCGTTGTTATAACTATCATCCTGTAAAAAACCAAACCTATCCCATAAAGGTCTCCCCAATTCTGCTTAATTCCTAAGATAAATACAGTCATCATCAAAACAAGCACCAATACTCGGAAAAGGTAGGATTTAAGAAATTCCGGAACTTTTTTCTTTCTGCTGAATTTCGCAACTACATTATCATAAAAGTTTCCTCTGGGACATAGGTTGCCGCACCAAAATCTGCCCTTAAAAACAGCAGAAAAAACAGGGGCTGCCATACAGATTACTGCTGCTAAAGCAAATCGTAAGTCAAAAAGGCTCAAGGTGATAAAGGCAATCAGTAATACAAATGAATATTTCTTCCAAAATTTAAAAATATTTTTCAAAATGCTTTCCTCCGGTTTCAATAAGTTATTATTATCTACCGAAGGATTATATCAGTATTTTTCCTTAACGGCTGTGACATTATCACCATTTTGAAAGCTTCATGCCTTAACAATCAATACCTTTTCTGGAAAGTATCCCCTGGCTGTAATAATGCTTTACCTCTCTCATCTCACTGACTAAATCTGCTGCTGCAATCAGTTTATCCGAAGCATATCTTCCCGTTAATATGACCTCTATTTCATTTTTTCTGGCTTGTATGGCGGAAATAACCTCTTCATCGGAAAGCAAATGGAAAAATATGGTTATGGTAATTTCATCCATTATAACCACGTCATATTTCCCGTTGGTAAGTGCTTCTTTGCAACGCTCTAATCCGGCTACAGCCCGTTTTCTGTCATCCTTGTCAGGTTCTCTGTCAATCAGACAGCCTGTACCATATTGCTCAATATCAATTCCGGAAAAATATTTCGTACATTTCGTTTCTTCGTAAGCAATGCCTTTTATAAATTGACCTATATAAATCCGCTTTCCCGCCATAGCAGCTCTTAAAGCCAAGCCGAAAGCTGCCGTGGTCTTTCCTTTTCCATTCCCTGTATATAGCTGTATATATCCTTTCTCCATGATTATTTCCTCCTGCCTGCAAAGCACCATGTTCTGTGTGTTCCTGTTCGATTAACGTTATTTACAACTATCATAGGCTCATTAAATTCATCTGTCAATTTGTAAATTCCTTTGTAAAAATACAATTAATAATCTATTCTATTAAAAATTATTATTGACATATGCCATTAATGGTTATACTATAGTGGTAATCGACATATGTCATTAACCCCCAAGCTTCAAATACAATAAAAATAATAAAAAAATTAGGAGGATATAAAAATGAAAATAGCTATTCCTGTAAATGAGAATAACAAAATGACTGACATAAGCATGTCTTTTGGGCGTGCACCGTATTTCTTAATTGTTGATACGGTCTCAACAGAAAGCTTTTTCCTAAGCAATGCCGCTGCAGCTTCCGAAGGCGGAGCGGGAATAAAAGCAGCGCAGCTAGTCGTTGACAGTCAAGCCGAAGCTCTTTTAACTCCCCGCTGCGGAAAAAATGCTGCTGAGATTCTAAAAGCTGCTGAAGTAAAAATATATAAAACAGAAACGTTTTCCGCTGAGTCCAATATAGAGGCTTTTCAAAGAAATCAATTATCTACTCTTGAAGAAATCCATGCAGGATTCCATCATCACGGCAATAAACATGAAAATAGCAGTATTAAGCGGTAAAGGCGGTACCGGAAAAACCTTGCTCTCCGTTAATCTTGCAGCTTCATTAAAAAATTCTATCTATGTGGATTGTGATGTGGAGGAGCCTAACGGACATCTATTTTTCAAACCAAAGGAGCTGGAAAATAAAGAAGTATCCATAAGAATTCCTCAGGTAGATTTATTTCAATGTAAAGGCTGCAGAACCTGTGTGGATTTTTGCAGATTTAATGCACTGGCTTATATAAAAAACAAACTCTATATCTTAGAAGAGCTCTGTCATTCCTGCGGAGGATGTATACTGTTTTGTCTTGAAAAAGCTCTTCTTGAAAAATCAAAGACTATCGGAAGCATTCAAATTGGGCAATCAGAAAGCAACAAAGTTTTAACTGGTATATTAAATACTGGAGAAGCTTCCGGCGTCCCTATTATTAAAGAACTTCTGCACCAATGTAAAAATTCCGACGAACTAACATTTATTGATTGTCCTCCCGGCAGTGCCTGTTTGGTAATGGAAAGTATAAAAGACGCTGATTACTGTATTTTAACAGCAGAACCAACTCTTTTTGGTGTTCATAATCTATCTATGGTTTACGAACTTGTAAAGCTTTTAGAAAAGCCACACGGCGTAGTATTAAACAAATGCTTAGAAGGAATAAATCCAACGGAAGATTTTTGCCGAATTAACAAGATTAATATCCTAGGTAAAATACCTTTTGATAAAGATCTGGGGCAATTAAACTCAAATGCCCTAATTGCTGTCAGAGAAAATCGAACCTATGCCGCTTTATTTGATAAGCTGCTTGGAAGGATTCTCAAGGAGGCTAGTTATGAAACAACTATTAATTTTAAGCGGTAAAGGCGGGACCGGAAAGACTACCCTTGCCAGCGCTTTTATTAAATTGGCCAAGGCTCTGGCTTATGCAGATTGTGATGTTGATGCACCAAATCTGCATCTTTCCTTACATCAGAGTTCTGCGCCTTTTATTTCCGATTATTTCGGTCTGCCTAAGGCTTTTATCGATCCCGTTGCCTGCTCTGATTGTGATCTGTGTAAACAGCATTGCCGATTCGATGCCATTCAATTTAATGTTGAAGAACAAAAGCATCAAATTGATCTGTTTTCATGTGAAGGCTGCGGTGTATGCGAAAGAATCTGTCCCTACTCAGCTATCAGCCTTCAGCCGGTATCAGCGGGAAAGTTGTTTCTGTACAGGCATCCCCATATATTTTCCAGTGCCAGGCTAGAAATGGGCAGTGGAGCTACCGGCAAACTGGTCACGGCAGTAAAAAAACAGCTATTATCCGAGGTTTCAGATAAAAAAGTTAGCCTGACTATAATCGATGGTTCTCCTGGGATTGGATGTCCAGTTATTGCTTCTCTCAACGGCGCAGATCTGGTTTTAATTGTAGCAGAACCATCTGTCTCCGGTATAAACGATATGGAACGAATTATTGAAACAGCTCAGAAATTAATGATAACAGTGGCGGTCTGCGTTAATAAATTCAATATAAACCTAGAAAACACCAAAGCCATTGAAAATTATTGCAAGAGATGCAACATTGCCTTTGCAGGTACAATTCCTTTTGATAAAACAGCGGTTGAAGCTATCAACAAAGGCAAAACCATTGTTGATGAAGATTGTGCCGCAGGAGATGCCGTAAAAAAAGTCTATAAAAATATTGTCGCTTTACTTTTCGATACAATGTTATAAAAAATTAAATTATTTGTGTATATATCTCAGAAGAGATAATAAATTATTACAAATGGAGGGAAAAATATGAAAATTGCAGTTGCCAGTGAGGGAAAAAAAGTCACACAACATTTCGGTCATTGTGAGAATTTTATGATTTATGATTGTGAAGGCGGAAGAATTATCAGAAGCAAATCCATAGCCAATCCGGGACATAAGCCGGGATTTTTACCCAACTATCTAAACGATTTGGGTATTAATGTTATTATTTC
>DKLE01000115.1 GCA_002455605.1 Firmicutes bacterium UBA6648 | reverse complement strand
CTGGTCTTGACCGATTCATCCCATTATTCAAGCTTCCGGCAGAACCAGATGTTAGACTTAAAAAAGAAAATTTATAATAATATATATAAAATATAATCGCATAAATTACTGTATTAACGGTCAAAGACCCCCTGTTCATCAGGGGGTCTTTTGTACGCTGGTAACAAACTTCTCACAAAACAAAGATACTGCCATCTTTTCAGTCACTGTTGATATTAACTCTGAAAATTATATTGTGGCAAGTAATCTGCAAATAACCAATATCACTATGTATGTGAATACTGCCTCTGCAAACTGCATGAATCGGCAGCCACCTTTTCTTCTATACGGAGATTGGTACGAATAAAAAAATTGCCGCATTTATCCGATTTCTTCTGCCTGGATGAAATTCATGGCGTGAATTCTTCGGCACAGAATAAAGGTTAAATAACTGGCAATTTTTCTCGGAAATTAAATAAAAGATTAATCCAAAACTATGTAAGCGAAAGTTTATTTGAATACAGGCTTTTGCTAAAAAGCCTGTATTCAGCAATTCATCAAAAGATTAAATTACCCTATTCATTTTCTGTCTATCAAAATAATCTCAGCACTGATCCCTCTCATAGTAGATCGAATACTTAATGCTTCAGAAGTAGTTATAGAACTAAATTCCACGTCAGGAAGGGTCGACCAGCTGCTTATCAGGGTCTCTCTTTTGCTGGCAACCCCGGGAGCTCTTAAGCCTTCTTGATAAGCTGTCACAATGTTCTTCTGGGAAATTTTATACCGACTCACATTAAAATCGCCGGATAATCCTTGGCATTTAATTAAAAATTCACCCTCTTCGTCGTACTGAGAACAGATTTCATATATTTTTTCTCTGTTCTCCGCATTCTGTAAATCATTTTTAATAAAGTCATTAATATTATACACCAATATACTGATGCTGTTTATCTCTTCCGGATTTTGACTGCTGGTAGTAATGATATAATTAGAGCCGGAGGTAAGGGCTTTTTCCTTCAAGCTTTTCATTAGATTATACGGCCTTGCTATCGGCTTCATATTATCCTTTTCCAGCAAACTGCAAATAAATAATTCTCCCGTGTTTCCTTTTTCCAATGCCGACTGAATATCCAGCTCCACAATAACCGGATCCGGCTTCTTGCCTTTTATATATTCACTGTAAACACCCTTCACCTGTTTTCTGATGGCGTCCTCAATCTCCTGAGGGGAACATCTTATATACTGAGCCATATTTTCTCTGTTTCGTGGCTTGTCCGTATATTTTTTGCGGTATTCCTGCGGATGCATTTCAAACCAAGTTTTAAAATGCTTTATATAATACCTTACCGCAGAGAAACCCATCTCTTCAGAAATTGCCCCGATTTTTTTATTTGTTCCAAGTAAAAGCTTTTCTGATTCTTCTACTCTTATAAAGCTGAGCAGATCTTGAAAGCTTAAACCGGTGGCTTCTTTTATGACATGGGATAAATAATAGATGCTTAAGTGCTCGCGGTCTGCAATTTCGTTTAAAGTCAGTTTTCTCGTATAGTTTTCATACATATAATCAGTGATTCTTCTCAAACGCCCTGCAAGCACCTTATTCGATTTATTTTTTGTCTCGTTAATATATTTGCCGTCTTCCATGGCAAAGTACTGAAAATCGGATAATAAACAGGCTAGGAGATTATGGGTGCTTTCTATGACTTTATGCTCGTATCCATAGCCCTTTTCTAAAACCTCCATCATGATACGGCCCAGTATATTTCTGAGTACATCTAAGCTTTCATCATCATCGTGCATATCTGTTACAAAAAAGTTGTTCTTCAAGTTGCCGTAATAATTGGAGAAGTAAGACAGATTAATTTGAAGCATCATAACCATATTTTCCTCACCTGTTTTGGAAAAGCTATGTATTTCTCTGTCATTTAATATAAATATATCCCCTTGCTTTAAAACGTAATTATAATATCCGTTTTTAAGATTGATAGAACCCTCCAAAACATATACTACTTCCAGGTCATCATGAAAATGTGTAGGATATTCCTCGATATGTGCAGTAGTTACATTTATCGGTAATTCCTCTCTAAAATAACTCTTTTCCTTTAACATGTGTACCTCCAATGTTTATCCTCTCATATTTCCAGCTTATTAATATTATGTAAACCGCGCCTGCGTTGTTCGAAACATTTTTCAACAGCTCATAGATTTGAATATTCAGGGACTAGATGCAGTTTTCCACATCGATTTTTAAAATCGTATACAATTTTATCAACTGCCCCCTGTGGATATAAGAACAAGGTATAAATGCTTATTTTTAAACGTTTTATCAATACATCAAAAAAACTTATCCACACTTATCCACAGCTTCTATGGGATTATTTTAAACTGTTTTATTTTTATAAACTATCCCGAATCTTTATATCTTTTTTAACCTCTTTATTGCTGAAAGTCATAATTCCTTCATATACACAAGCAGCTATTTTTTTTTGATACTCTTTGCTTTGCAGTAAATCGGCTTCTGCTTTATTAGATAAGAAACCGCATTCTACAATAATTATAGGTGAACTTGGATTTTTTAAGATCAGTACGCCGGATTTACTGAGTGCTGTACGATCAGTTCCGTCAGCAATTCCTTTTGTTAAAGATCCCTGTACAATCTCCGCCAAGCGCTTACTTTCTGATATAACCGATTCTTTCTCTGAGCCGGCCGGATAGAAAACCTGTGCTCCGTGTACACTTCTGTCCTCTTTAAAACTATTTAAATGAATACTGACTGTAGCTGTGGGCTTTATTTCCGAAATAATTCTTTTCCTTTCCAGCAAGTCTTTTGTTTTTTTACTTCGGATGGATCCTTTCGCCTCCTCACCGAGGCTTATATCCTCATCTCGGGTCATCACCACATTCCAGCCGTCTGCTTTGGCTAAAGCCTCCAATTCCTTTGCGATAGCCAAATTTATATTCTTTTCAGAAACACCACCTGCACTTTCTGCTCCGCCATCTAAACCTCCGTGCCCCGGATCTATAACGATAACATCAGCAGACGTAATTTTCTCAACGCTTTTCAGTACATCATTATACATTGGCACAGCAGCTATTATGAAACAAATAGTTGCTAAACAAACGATATATTTTAGTTTATTCATTTTATTGTTTACTCTCATATCCTCAGCCTCCCTGCCTATATATATGCGGAAAGCTTTTTGTCCTATTCCTTTGCTTGAATCCAAGAGCAAACTAGTACACCTTTAAAATTATTATATAACAGAAAGAGTAACTTGTGTTATAATATTTTTATTATTATAAGGAGAATTTTTATGAATACGGTTAAACTTTATGAAAAAGATCAGTATTTAAAACACTGTAAAGCTAAATTAGTTGATGTAACTGAATCCGGAAAGGATTTTATTTTAGTTTTGGATCAGACTATATTCTTTCCCACTGGCGGCGGGCAAAGCTGCGACAAAGGCAAAATTAACGATTTTGAGGTTTCGGATGTATATGAAAAAGAAGGTATAATTTTTCATAAAGTACGATGCAATGACAGCAATATTGTATGGAATATTGGGGATGAAGTTTATTGTGAAATAGCCTGGGAACACCGATTTTTAAATATGCAAAGACATTGCGGAGAACACATACTCTCCGGTATATTTTATAGAGAATACGGCGGTGTGAACAGAGGGTTTCACATGGGAGACTCCTATATGACTATTGATATCAATTTAGAAGAAAATCCCGCTATTACTGTATTAACCTGGGAGATGGCAGAAAGAGTTGAACAGTTGGCCAATCAGGTTATCTGGTCTAATGCTCCGGTTGTTATCCGACATTTCGAAACAAACCAGGAAGCTGCAGACTTACCTCTCAGAAAGGCTTTGACCATTGAAAAAGACATCTCCATTGTTTGTGTGGGTGATACGGAAAATCCCGCCGACTGTGTAGCCTGCTGTGGGACTCATCCATCTACCGCGGGACAAGTTGGATTAGTGAAAATCCTAAGGCTGGAAAATTATAAAGGAATGTTCCGAATCTATTGTGAAGCCGGAAGCAGAGCTATGGAAATTTTTAATACGTATCATCATATTATTACAAAACTGAACAACAAATACTCCGCTAATTCGGAAGATTTATTGGATAAGATGGCCGTACAAGAGGAAAAAACGAAAGCCCTGAGAAATCAATTTCATCTATTAAGACAATCTATCATAAAAGAACGAATCCAAGCTCTATCAATCGATTTGGAGGCTTTAAAAACATCTTCCGATCAAACGGCCATTATTGCTAAAGAGTACAATGACATGGCTCTTGATGATCTCCTAACTATCGGAAGAGCCCTGACACCTCAGCTCACAAAGCTGTTAGCCATAATCTCCAGAACAGATAATACCGTACTCTTTTTTTCCGACGGAAAAATCGACTGCGGGAAGCTTGTCAAGGAAAATGCCGCTATTTATCAGGGAAAAGGTGGCGGAAACAATACTAATGCCCGGGCGATATTTCCAAAAAATGATTTTATTGATACATTCATTGATTTATTGGAAAAGCATCTGCGCTGATATAAAAATAGGATGGCTTAAAGCCATCCTATTTTCATATATAAATTTCACCTTCAGCCAATTTTTTATAAACTCCGCCTACTTGAATTTTAGGCCTTCCGTCTGCTATAGTCAGCTTGCTCATCACTTTCGACGGCCGGTTCATGGCCTCACCCTGAATAAACAAATTTCGTTCCTCCGGCTGAATCATGCCTTTTTCAAATAAATAGAAGGTTAATGCTCCGTTAGAAGTTCCTGTGGCCGCTTCTTCATCTATGTCATATAAAGGGGCGAAATTTCTGCATTCTGCCGTTATTCCGCTGCCATCCTCTCCCAGTGAAAAAGCATGCACTCCAGTCACTTCATAAGCTTGTGAAAGCTTAGACAAGGCTTCAAAGTCCGGATTAATGGCATTTAGCAGCTTCTTAGACCGAACCCCCATCATAATATCCGGAAGTCCTGTAGAAACAATATCCGGATTCATCAGGATGTCTTCTGGTTTTAATCCCATAATCACAGCCAATTCTGCTTTTTTTTGTTCATTTTCAATAGTAGCTATTCTTATAGGCTCACTCATATCCATAAAAATAAAACCATCATTAATCTGTACATTCAAAGAACCTGCCAAGGTTTCAAGTGTATAATTTTGATTATTTTCTATAATACTCCATTCCAGCATAGCACCAAAGGAGCCAATAGTGGCATGTCCGCACAAATCTACCTCTGCCGCCGGGGTAAAATATCTGATATGGAAAGTCTTATCTCCTATTTTTTTTATAAAAGCCGTTTCTGAATAACGCAGCTCCGCTGCGGTTTTAAGCATCACTTCATCAGATGGAAACCCCTGCCCATCTTCCAATAAAACTACACCCGCAGGGTTCCCTCCGAAAACTTCATCAGAAAAAGCATCAATGATTTGAAATTTCATCCTATTTTCTCCTTGTAATTACTTATTTATATTTATTCTATGGTGCAATATCCTCTACTATTTCAGCAAAATTAATTAGCGAAATAAGTTTTCCGTTAATGCGGACAATCCCTTCCATCACGCCATCACGCCCATACGAAACTTCCGATCCTTCAACACTGGCAGTAGAGATGCGTTCAATCCCTAAGACATTATTCACTCTAAACGCCGCATTTAATTTATCCACATCTGCCACAATAAACAATGTCTTTTGTTCTTCCTCTGAATAAATACCTAAATAATCCGCCAGATTCACCACGGTAATAAGTACATCTCTAGGCATATAAACACCTTCTACTGAGGGGTGGACTTGAGGAACCTTATCAATTGGAGACGGCATCAAAATTTCTCTTACCTGTAATACATTTACGCCAAAAACTTGATCTTTTATTGTAAAAACTAGAATTTCTATTTCATCTGTATTCACGTCCAATAAAATGTCATTGTTTTCACCATTTCCGTGCTTAGACATTAGAACCTCCTTAAACATCTAAATAAACTGTACTTCTTGCATTATACTACATCTTTCCAGAAAAGTTAAATAAAAAAACCGATTTGGCTAAGCAAATCGGTTTTAAATCTCATCTCCACGGAAAAGAATCAATTAACTATTATTCTTCTTCCATTGGCTTTAAATCAGGGCTGATGATTAATTCACAGCCGGTTGC
>DKLE01000198.1 GCA_002455605.1 Firmicutes bacterium UBA6648 | reverse complement strand
GAAAATACTTCTTTATCGATCACGGTACAGGGGTTGTAATTGGTGAAACCACAATTATAGGAGATAATGTAAAGCTGTTCCAGGGAGTTACAATCGGGGCCCTGTCTACAAGGGGAGGGCAGGCATTGGCTGGAGTGAAGCGTCACCCTACTATTGAAGATAACGTAACGATTTATTCCGGTGCTTCTATTTTAGGAGGGAAGACGGTTATCGGACATGATTGTGTTATTGGAGGAAGTGCTTTTATTACAAAGTCGGTGGACCCTCATACAAAAGTGAGCATTAAGAATCCGGAGCTGTGCCTTAGCGGAGATGGATTTGATGCATAGGATGCAGCATGATTTTCTTTTAACATAAAAATAAGCCTGATTATTCAGCTGCTAATAACAGAAGGATAACCGGGCTTTTATTTTCTTTAATCAAAGATTTCCAGTGGAATTTCACTGTCCGCATCAATGGATTTTACGATATGTAAATTTTCAACTTTGGCGAGGTCAAATTCACTTCCTGAAGCAATTTTTTTGGAGGAAAGAATCCGAACCACCGGATCCAGCATACAGCCCGGTGTATTTTTTATAACTAAAGCAATAGAATCGTCTGTTAATTTCACCATGGTTCCTACGGGATAAACAGAAATCGTTTTGAAGAAGGCATTTAAAATGTCCGGATCAAAATGAGTACCAGAGTTACTTGCCATGAAATCCAGTGTATCCTTTGTACGCCATGCAGGACGGTAAGAACGGGCGGTTGTCAACGCATCGTAAACATCTGCTACTGCCAGAATTCTCCCGCACAAGGGAATGTTTGCACCGGAGAGTCCGTTGGGATAGCCGCTTCCGTCATATTTTTCATGATGGCTTGCAATCCCGTCCAGTACGGTAAGTGAAATTTTCATTGAACTTTTTAATTTATTAATAGCATACGTAGGATGCTTTTTTACGATGGAGAATTCTTCTGTTGTCAAAGAGGCCGGTTTATTAATGATGCCTATAGGTACTTCTAGTTTACCAAAATCATGCATTAAGCCTGCTGATGTCAGTTCCTGAAGAGATACTCGGCTGTATCCGAGCTGTATGCCAATTAAAGTTGCCAGACTTGCAACATTGATGCAGTGTGAATAGGTATAATTGTCAAAAGTTTTAATTTCTACCATATTCAGTACATACTCATCCTTAGAAAGTATATGATCCATTAATGAACTGGAAACATCAATTAAGGTATTGGCCATACTTGGCGTTATAGCTGACTTAGATACAAAATTTCTGCATACACTTTTTAAGTCCGAAGTGATTTTTTGTTTTAAAACAGGATCAACAAAACCCTGCGCAATAATATCCTCGCTGTATTTTGTTTTTATATAAACTCCGGGTACATTCAGCTCTCTTAATCTCTTGATGTTACGTATAGTTAGTTTCTGATCGGTAATTAAAAGTGGGACAACCGCTACATCATTCATAACAGCTTGACCAACTATCATACCGGGCTTAAGCTGATTTGTTTGTACGAAAATCATCTGGAACCTTCCTTGGTTAAAGTCTTGAAGTTTGTTTTCATAAAAAAACTTCCAAAAATAATAAAGCTAGTCTATATGTTACCACAAATTATCAGAATTTGCAAATAGAGATAAGTTAATGTATAATATAAAAATAATTTGGAAACTGATGTTAGGTCAAGGTGTTTAATGTGGATAAGATTGAATTTAAAACTTTGAAAAAAGAGGAGTATAAGGTAGGGCATTGGACAGGAGGAATTACTACTCAACTGGCAATATACCCTGCTGCTGCAGATTATGGCGACAGAAATTTTATATGGCGGTTAAGTTCAGCCACTGTAGAAGTGGAGGAATCAGATTTTACACCACTGCCGGATTATGACAGGGTGTTAATCGTACTGAAGGGGGAAGTCGTGCTCGTTCATAAAGAAAAACGTGTAGCAAGGCTGGCCCAATATGAGCAGGAGCGATTCAGCGGAGCTTATGATACAAAAAGCTATGGAAAAATAACCGATTTCAATTTAATGGTTAGAAAAGGAAATCAGGGGTATGCCGAAGTAATAAACCTGACGGAAGAGTACAGAACTTTAAAAATGGAAGAAGCCAGCGGTTATAAAAGAAGAAGTCAGGGCTTTTATTGTACTGAAGGATTTTGTGCGATTAATTTTAATAAAGAAAGCTGTATGGTAAGAGAAGGTGAATTGTTTCTTATAAACAGTGATTTTGGAGAAATCAATGAGATAGGTATAATGGGTGAAGGAAAGGTCATTCGAACCCATGTATATTTTAATGAGGAAGAGAACAACAATGAAAGCGGAAGTGAGCCGGAATTACCGAGTGAAAAGGTAAAAGCAAAGATAACTGCTGAAGATCTGAAATGGGCGGCAATTATATGCTGGAGTAATTTCAGAGGCGGCAAATATATCTTTAAAGGCTTAAGAAATATTTGGTATGATAAAGCTTTACAAAAGGGAATCGATACCATCGACAGAATATTTTTACCGTTTTTTATCGGATTACTTGGAGTAGGCGCTGTAGGATTTTACGGATGGGAAAACTTTCAGAGTAACCTGATAGCTCCGGCAATTCTTTTGTGGATTATACTGGATGTTCTGCTTATTAATCCATTCCTTTATTTAGCCGTATTGCCTAGACCCATAAAGTCTCATATTAAAAAAATAACAGAGCTTACGGAAAATGAAAGGGCTGTCTTTGAAAAACAGAAAGCCGAAAATAAACAGGCAGACAAGATTTTAAAAAAATATGAAATAACAGGAAGAAATAAATATATTGATTAATATAAAAAACCGCAAAGCTGTGTTTGCGGTTTTTCTTTATATTGCAAGCTATATCATAGCAATAACCTTCTCAATATCTTCTTTAGGTGTGGCCCAAGAGGTAACAAATCGAATACAGTATTCTGTTTCCCCTATGGGGCATTCCTTTTCAAAAGAAATCTTTTTCTCCAGTTCAGCTACCAATTCGTTTGGGAATATGGGAAAAATCTGATTGCTAGGTGAATCGGAAATAAATTTATAACCCTTAGCGGAAATACCTTCTCTTAAAAGCTTGGCCATATCGTTAGCATGCTGTCCCAGCTTAAAATAAAGATCGTCTTTAAAAAATTCTTCAAATTGAACTCCTAAAAGCCTTCCCTTTGCAAGCATAGAACCGGTCTGTTTTAAAATCCATCGGAATTCTTTTTTTAATTCAGGGTTGGAAATGACCAGGGCTTCTCCGAATAAAGCACCGTTCTTTGTGCCGCCGATATAAAATGCATCTGTCAGCTGAGCAATATCCTCTATAGTCAGGTCGTTTTCGGAAGAGGTTAAAGCAGAGGCAAGACGGGCACCGTCAAGATAAAGATACAGACCGTATTTTTCACACCTCTTCTTTATTTCCTGCAGCTCAGATTTCTTGTATATTGTACCTAATTCAGTAGTATTGGAGAGATACACCATCTTAGGCTTTACAAAATGTTCGTCTTCATGATAAATAACGGCCTCATCAATTTGGTCCGGATACAGCTTTGCATCTGTAGTAGGCATAGCGATAATTTTATGCCCCCTGGCTTCAACGGCACCTGTTTCATGTACGCATATATGTCCTCTGGCAGGAGAGATAACTGCCTCGTGAGGTCTTAAAAAAGCTGTTATCGAAGTAAAGTTTGTCTGAGTTCCTCCTACGAAAAAATGAACGTCAGCATCTTTTCTTCCTATTCTCTCCTTAATCCTTTCGGCAGCTTTTAAACAGTGAGGATCTTCACCATAACCCACAGTTTGTTCCATATTTGTTTTTACCAGTGCTTCCAAAATTCGAGGATGTGCACCTTCACTATAATCGCATCTTAAAAATACCATAGAATAGTCCTCCTAAGTTAAATCTATTGGCGTATAACTTCAAGCCTAAGTATTATTATATACGAAATGGATTTAAAGAGATATAGACAAATAAAAAACAGACATAAAATAAAAAAATATATTGGATCTTTTTTTCGATTATAGTATAATGATAAAATAAATATTTATTGTATATAATGTGCACAAGAACAAAATAGTAATAAGGAAGACGGCATAAAAGGGGTCTTATATCTCCTTCACTCTAATTAGCTGTTTACCCTTATTTTTTTAGTTTTTGGGCATTTTTTTATGAAAAAAGGAGGCGATGAAGGCATGAATAAGAAGTATATTTTTGTAACCGGCGGTGTAGTATCCGGACTGGGAAAAGGAATTACAGCAGCATCTCTGGGACGGCTGCTGAAGGCAAGAGGGATAAAGGTTGCAGCACAAAAACTGGATCCGTACATAAATGTGGATCCGGGAACCATGAGCCCTTTTCAGCACGGCGAAGTGTTTGTAACGGAGGACGGTGCAGAAACAGATTTAGATTTGGGGCATTACGAACGGTTTATTGATGAGGATCTAAATCAGTTTTCCAATTTAACTACAGGGAAGGTATATTGGAATGTACTGGCCAAGGAACGTAACGGAGAATATCTGGGAAGTACCGTGCAGGTGATTCCTCATATAACCAATGAGATTAAAGGGTTTATATATAATGTAGGAAACTCCAGTCAGGCAGAGGTGATTATTACTGAAATCGGCGGAACCACCGGGGATATAGAAAGCCAGCCGTTCTTAGAGGCCATAAGACAGGTATCCCTAGAGGTTGGAAAAGAGAACTGTTTATTTATACATGTGACATTGGTTCCTTATATAAAGAGCTCCGGAGAGCATAAATCAAAACCCACACAGCATTCGGTCAAAGAACTTCGTGCTTTGGGAATTGCGCCGGATATTATCGTGATGCGCGCCGACGAACCTATTGATGAAGCTATCCGACAGAAAATTTCCTTGTTCTGCAATGTAAAACCTGATTGTGTAATCGAAAATATAACACTGCCGGTTTTATATCAGGCACCTGTTATGTTAGAGAAAAGCAATTTTTCATGGATTGTATGCAGAGAACTGGGTATTAATGCCGGACCTTGCGACATGACAGAATGGAATCAGATGCTGGAAAGAATCGAAAAGCGCCACAGGGAAGTAAGGATTGCCATCGTAGGAAAATATGTTAAGCTGCATGATGCGTACCTGTCTGTAGCAGAAGCTCTTCGGCATGCGGGATACGAAAATGGCTGCAGAGTGCATATAAAGTGGGTGGATTCCGAAAATGTGAAAAAAGAAACGGTTGGATCGGTATTAGGCGATGTGAATGGTATTCTGGTGCCCGGAGGCTTTGGAGACAGAGGTATCGAAGGAAAAATCTGTTCCGCCCAATTCGCCAGAGAAAATAATATCCCTTATTTCGGTATCTGTCTCGGCATGCAAATTGCTGTAATCGAATTTGCCAGACATGTTTTGGGGATAAAAGATGCTCATTCAAGCGAGTTCTTTCCGGAAGGAGAAAATTCTGTAATCGATTTCATGCCGGATCAATCTGGAGACATACCCAAGGGAGGCACTATGAGATTAGGAGCTTATCCTTGCAAAATAAAGAAACAGACCAAGCTGTCAGAAGCATATGGACAGGAAATGATTAAAGAAAGGCACAGGCATCGGTATGAGTTTAATAATAAATATAGAGAGCTGTTTTTAGAATCCGGTATGGAAATCAGTGGAACTTCCCCGGATGAAAGACTGGTAGAAGCAGTAGAGGTTCGAGAAAATGTTTTCCATGTGGGAGTACAATATCATCCGGAATTTAAGAGCAGACCCAATAAAGCTCATCCTTTATTCAGAGAATTTATAAAAGCATTCCTAAAATAAAAGGAGCTTGACAAACGGCGACTACAAACGTAAA
>DKLE01000207.1 GCA_002455605.1 Firmicutes bacterium UBA6648 | reverse complement strand
TCCCCACGCTTTCGAGCCTCAACGTCAGTTACAGTCCAGTAAGCCGCCTTCGCCACTGGTGTTCCTCCTAATATCTACGCATTTCACCGCTACACTAGGAATTCCACTTACCTCTCCTGCACTCTAGTCGGGTAGTTTCAAGTGCAATCCCGGGGTTGAGCCCCGGGCTTTCACATCTGACTTACATCACCGTCTACGCTCCCTTTACACCCAGTAAATCCGGATAACGCTTGCCCCCTACGTATTACCGCGGCTGCTGGCACGTAGTTAGCCGGGGCTTCCTCGAAAGGTACCGTCATTTGTTTCTTCCCTTTCGACAGAGCTTTACGACCCAAAGGCCTTCTTCGCTCACGCGGCGTTGCTGCATCAGGCTTTCGCCCATTGTGCAATATTCCCCACTGCTGCCTCCCGTAGGAGTTTGGACCGTGTCTCAGTTCCAATGTGGCCGATTACCCTCTCAGGTCGGCTACTGATCGTCGCCTTGGTAGGCCGTTACTCTACCAACTAGCTAATCAGACGCAGGCCCATCCCTTACCGATAAATCTTTGGCGAAAAGCCCATGTGGTCTTCTCGCTTTATGAGGTTTTAATCCCGGTTTCCCGAGGCTATCCCTCTGTAAGGGGCAGGTTGCCTACGCGTTACTCACCCGTCCGCCGCTTTCCATTTAATCACTCCACCGAAGCTTCGTTCTTAAATTTCTCGCTCGACTTGCATGTGTTAGGCACGCCGCCAGCGTTCATCCTGAGCCAGGATCAAACTCTTTATTAAATGGTATCTAAATCAGATTTCTCTGAATCAAATCAAGTTTGAGCTTTTGCTCGGTTGAAACGCTTCGCGTTTCGCTTCTCTATTCTTTATGCAAAACATAAATCCTAGAATTATTGTTGTTTTTAAGAAATTGTACGTTGACTCATTCAAACTTTGAATTTGTCTTACCAATTGAAGCCCTAGCCCAATTATTTTCAAATTACGATAGGTCTTCAAGTGTTATTGTACTTAGTTTTGAGAACAACTTAATGTCCTCTTGACTAATTCTCTTACACTATGAAGTTTTCAAGGTTCTTGCTGCCAATAAACCTCTCGGATTACTTGCGACAGCTTTATTAGAATAGCAAAACTAATCTGGCTTGTCAACACTTTTTGGCAAGTTTTTTTATTTATTTCATTTTTATCTGTTTTTATTACATAAAATCACTAATTTTGCACTTAAAATCTTACTTTGGCCTGCTTTCATTTTTTTGCATTTATATCTGCATATAAATAGTAGTAAATTCTTTGACGGAATATTATTCTTTTACCTTATGTATTCTAAAAGACTTGTTGTTTCAATTTACCACTTTATAAATTTAATGTTTTATACCTATAGCGTTGTATGAACTTACTGTTTTGTTGTATTTTTATGCATTTCATTACTTGTTTGCTGTCCTTTTTTCTATATATATGCATAAATTTACATGCATATTCTTTCTTGACAATGTCATATTACTCTCCTATAATGAAATTGTGAGAGTTGCAAAAATTTTCTCACAATTTATCATTTTTTTATCATTTTTTTATCATTTTTTTATCATTTATTTTTTATTTATTTAAGGAGGAATTATTTATGGGTAGAAAAATACCTATGTGGCAGTGTTGCCTCACCATGCTTTTTACTTTATTGGCGTTGTGCTATTCCTTAGGAATTATGGGAAACCTCTTGGGTCCTGCTTTTGCATGCGGCTATGGTGAAGTACATATTCCGCTAATCTGCTCGGCAATTTTTGCAGCAGTAATCGCCGTTATCAACGGCTATAAATGGTCATTCCTTGAAGCTGGTATTCTTGCTTCCATTAACCGTTCCATGCAGGCTATGCTTATTCTTTTGACAGTAGGTAGCTTGATCGGTTCATGGATTGCAGGCGGTGTAGTACCAGCTATGATTTATTATGGCTTGAAAATTTTAAGCCCTGGTATTTTCTTAGTTGCTTCTTGTATCCTATGCTGTATCGTTTCTCTGGCAACCGGTTCCTCTTGGACTACAGCTGGAACTATCGGTATTGCCTTGGTCGGTGTTGGTCATGGTTTAGGTATGAGCGCTGCTATGACTGCTGGAGCTATCGTATCCGGAGCTTATTTCGGAGATAAAATGTCTCCTCTTTCCGATACTACAAATCTGGCCCCTGCTATGGCTGGTGCTACTTTATTTGATCACATCAGACATATGGTGTGGACAGTTACTCCTTCCATTCTTATATCCTTGGTATTATACGGAATTTTAGGCATGGGTCATGCCAGCGGAAACGTTGATATGTCCACTGTAAGTGCATTACAGGAAGGTATCAAAGCTAATTTCAATATTAATCCTGCTTTGTTAATACCTCCACTTGTTGTAATTATAATTGTAGCTTTGAAGCTGCCTGCTATCCCTGGTTTGATGGGAGGTATTATTCTTGGCTGCTTAATGGGCTCTATCTTCCAAGGTGTATCCCTTGCTGATTGGCCTGGAATCCTGCACTATGGCTTTGTATTTGAAAACTCAGAGGCCGTAATGCCGGAATTGGTTGACCTTCTTGAAAGCGGCGGTATGTCCTCCATGCTATGGACTATCAATCTAATTATTTGTGCAATGTGTTTTGGCGGTATCATGGATTCTTCCGGAATGCTGGCTACTTTAGCAGAAGCTTTATTAAAGGTTGCAAAGAACACTGGTTCATTAGTAACCATTACCATTTTCAGCTGTTTCTTCATGAACGTTATAGCTGGTGACCAGTACCTGGCAATCGTACTTCCAGGAAGAATGTACAAAGAAGCTTTTGAAGACAGAAAGCTTGCTCCTCGTAACCTTTCAAGATGCTTGGAAGACTCCGGTACAGTAACCTCTTGCTTGATTCCTTGGAATACCTGCGGTGCTACAATGAGTACCTTCTTAGGAGTTCCAACTGGTGAGTATTTCAAATATGCATTCTTAAATATGCTTAATCCTCTGATCTCCATATTCTATGGTTTCACTGGAATTTCAATGCTAAAAATGACTGATGAAGAGTATGCAAAAGTCATGGAAGAAAGAGAAGCTGAAAAAGCAGCAGCTCTAAAAGCTTTAGAGGCATAAACAAAAGACTGACGATTTAATATAGGTCGTTTTTCAAAAATTAACAATATTGTAGTCATGTAAAAGGCAGGAAACCTAATTACCGATTTCCTGCCTTTTATTATTGCTCCATTATCTCAATAGAAGCTTCCTTATCACTTATTACCTATAACTGAGTCAAGGCTATACTTCATTGATTTTCCTCTAAAAATTCAGCAAACTTATCCAAACCTTCCCGAAGGGTCTTAGAATCAAAAGCATATCCGATTCGTACACAGCCTTCCAATTCAAAACAAGCCCCCGGTGTAAACAAGACTCCCTTTTCTTTTAGCAATTTAACACACAAATCATAGGAAGGAATGTTCCGGCGATAATAAATTAAAGCTGTTGTTCCCGCTTCAGGTTTTATGTAATGTACATCTTTTGTTTCATTAATCCAGTTATCTAAGATTTGTCTATTATTTTTTATTATTTTTCTATTTCTCTGAAAAACCTTTTCCTTATTGATTAAAGCAATGCTTGCGAACAAGTCGTCCAGACCTCCGCAGCTTATTGTATCATAATCCCTCCTTGTTCTACAGGCTTGAAGCACATCTGAATCTTTAGAAACAATCCACCCCAATCTCAGCCCTGCGAGAGAAAATATTTTAGACATACTGCCCACCGAAATTCCCTTATCATAAATATCCACAATAGACGGCATATAGCTGTTATCTTCTGAAATCCCTCTATAGACCTCATCTGATAAAATATAGGCTCCTACTCTCTCAGCAATCTTTGCTATTTCTTTCATGGTATCCAAAGGCATCCAAGAGCCGGAAGGATTATTGGGATTATTTATAGTTATCATCTTTGTATTTTCATCTACCAGGCTTTTCAGAGTATTCAAATCCGGAAGAAATCTATTTTCAGGCGTCAATTGCAAAGTTCTTACTTCTGCACCAATTGATTCCGGTATAGAGTAATGCTGCTGATAAGTCGGCATAACCGATACCATATTGTCCTTTGCTTCAATTAAAGAAAGTATTACTTGATGATTGGCGCCTACGGCCCCATGAGTAGGGATAACTTGACTTTCTTCTATATCCTTATATAAGCTTGCTATACCTGTCAGAAGCTCCGGTGAACCTTCAATATGCCCATAAGTCATCCGTTTATCGGCTAGGGACGATAAATATTCCTCTGGTTTTTTACCTGCTAATTCTAACAGCTCTCTTAAAGTCATGGAATCGATACAGGTCTCTGCCAGATTATAAACAGCATTATTTTCAAATTCATTCATCCATTGCTCCACTTTAAAATTTTTAATTCTCATTTGAATCCTCCTTATCCTCTCTATGAATTACGCCAAATAAATTCCTCCTGCATTCTTTCTAGTTCTTCCAGTATACTTCAATTCACCCTACTTTTCATTATTAACCTGAATTTCGCTGCATTTTCATATAAATTTTTCCTCTTTCATATTTATACATAAAATTCAGTAAAAAATAGCAGGGTGTGAACGCACACCCTGCTTCTATAACAACTCAACTCTCTTAACCATTTTCTAATATTTTACCAAAGCACTCAGCTCATTTAATTTGCTTCGGTCCATGGGCTCCACATCTTTTAATCTGTATTTCATACCCAGCCTTTCATATTTTTCTATTCCCAAATTATGATATCCCAGCAATTCCACCTTATCCACATGTTTAATCTTTTTTATAAACTCATTTAAGGCCTTTATATTTGCCTCCTTATCGTTTATACCAGGCACAATAACCTGTCGTACCCAAACATGCTTTTCGTGCTTATTAATCAATTCTATGAGCTTTAGAAGAGTCTCCTGCTTTTTTCCCGTCAACTCCCAAAATTTTTCCGGGTCCGTATGCTTTACATCAAGCAGAACCATTTGGCATTCTTCAATGACCTTTTCTGTAAACTCATCAATATAAGTACCGCTGGTATCGATAATCGAATTGATACCTACTTTTTTCAGCGCACCCATAGTCTGAATCAGAAACTCACCTTGAAGAAGGGGTTCACCTCCCGAAAATGTGACACCGCCTTTTTCACCATAGTAGCTCATGCCCCTTTTGGCCCTGTCAACAATCTGTTTCGTTTCAATCTCGTTGCCTCCATGAAGATCCCATGTGTCAGGGTTATGACAGTACGAACATCTTGCAGGACAGCCTTGCAGAAAGACTACTGTTCTTATACCTGGACCATCTACCGCTCCGAATGTCTCGAATGAATGAAGCCTTCCTTTAACCATAGTCATCACCTCTATAATCAATTTAGTAAGTCATTGCCTAGTATATCACATATGTATTATATCCGCCATGTACAGGAATACATACATATAATTTATAACGCTGCACCGTAAGATAACACAAGACACTTATCTGGATAAGTGTCTCATGCCATACATTAAATTAAGTTAATTTTTTAAGGAGTTTTTCAACTCTTTTGAATCTTTCGATTCAGCGTAATAATTTTATCATAGCTATGAGGGATTCATAGATAAGATACGTATATTAAATTGCCTTGTGGAAAGTTCTCGCAATAACTTCCTTTTGATGATCCTTGGATAATGCATTAAATTTAACTGCATAACCAGATACTCGGATTGTTAAGTTCGGATACTTATCAGGATTCTCATAGGCATCCATTAATAAATCCCGATTTAATACATTTACATTTAAATGGTGAGCACCTCTATTAAAGTATCCTCCCATCAACCCAACTAAAGTATCCTTCTGTGCTTCCTTATCCTTACCAAGGGTATCAGGAGTTATACTGAAGGTGTAAGATACACCGTCCTGGCAATCCTCCCATTTAACCTTAGCTACGGAGTTCAATGAAGCTACTGCTCCTAAAGAATCTCTGCAGTGCATTGGATTTGCTCCAGGAGCAAATGGCTCCCCTGCTCGTCTTCCATCCGGTGTATTTCCTGTTTTCTTACCATAAACAACGTTGGAGGTAATGGTTAAGATTGACAAGGTATGCACGGAGTTTCTATAAGTCGGATGACTTCTCAACGCATCAATAGTTCCCTTTGTCAGTTCAACGGCGATGCTGTCAACTCTATCATCATCATTACCGAATTTAGGGAAGTCTCCTTCTGTTTTGTAATCAACAATAATCCCTTCTTCATTTCTGATAGGATATACCTTTGCATACTTAATTGCACTGAAGGAATCCGCAGCAACTGAAAGACCTGCAACACCAAATGCCATTAGTCTGTTAACATCTGTATTTAAAAACGCCATCTGGCTTCTTTCATAGTCATACTTATCGTGCATATAGTGAATGATATTCATGATATTTACATACAGTTCACATAACCAGTCCTTGTAAATATTAAATCTTCTCATAGCTTCATCATAATCGATCGGTCCGTCACCTTTAATCGGTTCCATCTGCGGTCCGCATTTTATACCGGTTCTTTCATCAACACCGCCATTTAATGCTAAGCAAAGAATTTTAGCAAGATTATACCGAGCTCCAAAGAACTGCATCTGCTGACCCATCTGAATGGCAGATACACAGCATGCGATAGAATAGTCATCTCCGTATGAAGGTCTCATAACATCATCATTTTCATACTGAATGGAATCCGTATCGATAGAAACCTGTGCACAATATCTCTTAAATGCAGTCGGCAATTTATCCGACCATAGAACGGTTAAGTTTGGTTCCGGCGAAGGTCCTAAATTATATAAAGTATTCAGATATCGATAAGAACTCTTGGTAACACGTGTTCTGCCATCAGCACCCATTCCGCCAAGGCCTTCGGTAATCCACATCGGATCTCCTCCGAACAGCTCATTATATTCCGGAGTTCTCAAATGCCTTGCTACTCTAAGCTTTAAGATGAAGTCATCGATAAATTCCTGAATCTGCTCCTCTGTGAAAGTTCCATTAGCTAAATCTCTTTCTGCATAAATGTCAATAAAAGTAGATGTTCTACCTATGGACATTGCAGCCCCATTCTCTTCTTTAATTGCCCCCAGATATGCAAAATATAACCACTGGATAGCTTCTTTCGTATTTGTGGCTGGCTGTGAAATGTCAAATCCGTACGATGCAGCCATCTCTTTTAATTCTGAGAAGTAATCAATCTGTTTCTGAACTTCCTCAATTAATCGAATAGTATCTTCCGTGATCGGTCGCTTGTGAAGTTCAGTCTTATCTCTTTTCTTTTCCTCAATCAGGTGATCCACGCCATAAAGTGCAGCTCTTCTATAATCACCAATAATTCTGCCTCTGCCGTATGCATCTGGCAGCCCTGTTATAAATCCAAGCTTTCTAACTAAAAGCATTTCATCCGAATAAGCGTTGAATACACCGTCATTATGAGTTGTTACATATTTGAATTCTTCTTCAATGCTTGGATCTAATTTGACACCGTAAGCCTCCGCTGACTGTCTGGCCATTCTGATTCCGCCAAAAGGACAAACCCCTCTTTTCAAAGCTTCATCTGTCTGAAGTCCAACGATAATATCTTTATCCTTGTCTATATACCCAGGAGGAAATGAATTAACTC
>DKLE01000193.1 GCA_002455605.1 Firmicutes bacterium UBA6648 | reverse complement strand
AACTACCTTGACCAATAAGGGATTCTATTTCCCATACTCCCCACAATGGAGCGAATTCCCATATATCACCCATATTTCCACCGTCTCTTCTACTAAATTTTACTTATTTCCATAAGATATTGCATTGAAGTACATTCTGCGCAATGTGATCTCTACGCTTCGAATTGGTATCAACCATCATTAACTCATTTTTGCTATTTAAATATACATAATAGTTTTCTAAACAATACATAGCCGAGACTTCTGAAGCCTCTATATCAAGTTCTTTTGCTGGAAGCCCTAAAGCTTTTATAAAATAAGCTTGGCCTTTTGACAAGTAAGCAATACTTGTGCTATTCTCAGAAATACAATATTTCGTTACTTCTTCTGCAATTTTTATACTCTTTTCATTCATGTAATAGTATAGCTCACCTTTATCCGTTAAATAGACTAGGTCATCACTTCTTAAGAAGGTATCAAAGCTGTTTAAATTCTGTGCAATTTTTGTCGCTTCTCTCCATTTGCCATGCCTTTTTTCACGTTTATATAAAGATCCGCTATCTAAATAAAATAAGTTGTATGTATCAACAAAGCTATACTGTTGTAAACCAATTACATCTTCCATTATTTTTTCAGACTCGCCAGCCTGATTTAGATCCTTATAATAATAGTTTTTATCTTTGTAATAAATAATCTGAGGATTCTTAGAGCTAGACACAAAATTTTTATTTCTTATATTTACTTTCAAATCAGAATCACAGGAAACATAACTATTTTCTCCACCAACTTCATAGAGCTGTTCGATATCCGTCGCAATCAGTTTTTCATCATTCTCACCTAAAGTACCAAAGGTTATCTGTCCGGCTTCAGAAAGCCATAAATATTGATTACAGTTTTCAAATACAATTAAATGCTTTGGTTTCTCTGCAAAAAAAGTTTGTTTTCCATCTTTGTCATATATGTAATTATCTTTTTCTGAAGAATAATAAACGATATCTCCGGATTCTGAGATATATGCGCTGGCAAGCATGAACTCTGAACTTATTCTTTCTTTTGTTTCTCCGGATGGAGATACAGAATATATCTTGTATATTCCATTTGCGTCTTTAGCGCAAAAACTAAAATAGCTTCCTCGAAGGCTTACATTTACCCCGGTTATTTTATATAAGTCCCTGGCGATTTCTAAACGATTTTCTTTATCCCACATAAAAATGCTTTGCAAACCGTTTCCCTCTGTTTTAATATAGACTACCTTGTTAATTTCTTTGTCAAAATACAGATAACTAACATTATTATCTATAACATTACTTTTTCCATCTATGTATAAACTCAGTTGTTTTGTGTTTTTATCAAATAGAATGTGTCTGTCAAGTTTTCCGGAAGAAGTAATATATGTCGAGTATTCTTCACATATTTTTTCCCCTTCCCCATTGTACATACAATTGTCATTTCCAATATAATACAAAACAGCCTCTTTCATTTCATTATGATCTGTGCGTGGTACAAAAAATACCACATATAATATGGCAATCGTAACTGCAATTACTATTAAAAGAGCTTTTAATATAATTCCCTTTACTTTGCTTTCTTTTTTTATTGGTTCTTCGTATTTAATAATTCTTTCATCATTCTTAAGAGGTGTGTGCTCCATGTTATTTCGATATTGCCTCCACTTTTGGATTTACGATTTTTAGGTCAATATTGCTTGATATTTATTTTTTTAAAATATAGGATTCTAAATTTAAAAAAGGGATCGTGCTTGATGTGAAAACTTTTAAATTTTTTCAACCACACTATCCCCTTAATTTTATTTTCTTTTAGAAAATAATTGGACTATACTCTCCAAGCATTTCCAACTGCCGCTTCACGTTCTTCATATTCATTTAATGTCTTGCCCAGTGCATCTTCAATGCTGCCAAGCCACTGCTGAACCTTCTGTAAAGATGAAGGTACATTTTCTTGATAATATGTAGAGAATCCTTCAAAGCCCTGACCTGACCAAGTGCTTGAAAGCTGTGAGTACATACGAGCCAACTCCTGCTCAATCTGATGTACTTCTTCTAGTTTCTGCTTGTATGCATCGCGACTTGCTTGTAAGTCCGAATAGGTTAATGTAATATCACTCATTTTCAAAACTCCCTTTTTTATTCTTTTTTAATAAGTATTTTTTTACCATAATTAGGCATTATATACAAGCCTCTCGTATAAGTCAACATTATATGTATATTTTTATTCCATTTTAAGTTAATTTTAGGAAGAATATTTAAAATTATATAAAAAACTGTAATATTTTGTTGAAATATTACCGAAGAACTTATACAATTATTCAAGTAAATTTTGAAGTTATTTTTTATAGCTTTAAGTGCCATTAAAATTGTTAAACATTGTAAGATGTGAAGATAAGGAGTATTATGTACGAGAATTTTGGGTATGAATCTGCGGGAGCATTTTATATGTTTTTTGGGGCAGGGTTTTTATTTTGGGGCTCAATATATTTTTTGTTAACTTATGGTATCTATCGGATGGCTAAAAATGAATGTATTTCAAATGCTTGGGTTTCTTTTATACCTTATGGTGTAGTATATGTTATGCTTAAATTAGTAAAAGACAATTTTACTGTATTTGGTAAGAAAATAGCTAATCCCCAAATTAAAGTGTCTATTTTTATGTTATTAACTATTTTATTATTTGTTGTTCCTATTTTAAATATAATAATGTTTATAATATGTATTATATTGCATGTGTCAATAAATTTTCATTTGTATAATAAATATAGGCCTGATATGGCTGTAATGCTAACCGTATCTACAATATTAGTTGGTTTAGTAGCCCCGATAATGCTATTTATGATGAGAAACAATAAAGCAATGAATACTAGCTATAATAACGATTTTATTTATTATGATGACGTCGCGGGAATTAATGAGTAATATACATAAAATGTTAAATAATTCTGTTGGAAGTGAACCCTTTTGTTAGAGAAGAAAATCTAATAAAAGGAGGTATTTTTATTGGTTTATGTGAATGGATAGATTCTACTTTTACGGTATCGTGTGTTATCAGGAAGAAAGGCGACTTATGATAAGTGCAGACTTTTTTCAGTGGACAGATACTATTCACACTAAAAATCCAGCTTATTCTATGGTTATTTTCTGCATGGGGATGCAGTGCTGTTTTCTCCTGCTCACACATCTGGAAAATCTAAAATAGCACTCAAAAGAATGGGAGATATCTCAGCCTATGAAATATCTCCCATATCATAATTTATATTTTCCAATCCCCCGTATACCCTCTGGTTGCGCCATTGTAACATGGCTATTATTGGATCGTCAAGAAAAATAGCGTATTCAAACTATTTGGAAATATTATTTATAACTTAGTTTCCGCTATCATTCTTGCGTATCTTTTCATTTTTTTTAAAAAATATTCACATGCTTCAGACTCTGTCTGGAATTCTTTTAATCCAGATTTATTCCCTCTTTCGCTATAATACACTTGCCATACATCTTCTTTCACAATACATAACTTTTCATTAGGCAAGCCGCCGCTCATGAGGGAATACAAATCGCCTGAAATATCAAGTTCATTTAAATTTTCTTCTAGTTCTAATATTGTCATATTAATTTATCCTCCTTAAAATTCCTGCTTCCAATAAATCATCTATCGTCTCTGGCAAGAGATATTGTATTCCGCCTCCTGCCTCATCAAACCATGGAGCAATCTCACCAGCTTTTACTTTAATTGGTTCAACCACTTCAAAAATACTATAAGGTTTCAAATCTGTTCCAGGAGCCACAGCTCTCATTTGGTAAGGTGTTCCTTCTGGAGGAGTGAACGAACCAAAGTCACTGCCATATCTATCTATTCTAGTCCCAGGTTTTAAGACTTCATCTATAGGTGTATTTTTAAAACCATTATTTACTGGCCAATTAATTTCACCCGTAATTTGGTCATAATACTTGGGATTATCAAATACATCTTTGTATTTAATATAAAGTTCCTCATTTGGCGCATACTTCCATTTACTAAGTTTTAACTTATCTGCTTCTGATATGACGTCAGTCACTCCTTTAAGAGTACCTTTACCACCCTCAATAATATTATCAGCCGTAGAGCCACCCTTAGCTGCTTTCTCCGCATCAAGTATACCACTTACTGCATTATCTCCTTGTTTCAGAACTGTGTCAAGTTCTCCAGCTGCACCTTTTATTTCTATTCCAGCAGTTTTTGTACCTTTTAATAGGTCATCTGTCTTACCAACAATGCTTGCACCTTTTCCGTTTCATCAAATGCCTGTCCTAATGAATAGATTACGCCCTTATGTTCATAAGTATATTCTTTACCTTGTATTAAGGCTGCCAGACCATCCATACCATTATTGATTAAATCCAGGTTGCGGTCTATTTCAGAATTTTCTATGGCTATTTTAGCTGCTTTAATGGTCCATTGTAACCCTTTTTGTAAAACTTCCTGTACTTGTTCATTTTTTAAATACTGTTCTATTTTTTTGAGACTGTAAATAATTTTGTGCTAATTAAGCAAGACCAACCTTCCTGGTTAATGATAAAATAAATATTAATCTGGGAGGATTTTTTATGGCAAGACAAAGAAAATTGACCGAGGAACGCAAAAACTTAATTAATCAACGTCTGTCCACCTACAAGCCTGAAGATACGGATGATGTGCATTCAATGCTTAAGGATTTACTAGGTGACACCCTACAAGGTATGCTAGAAGCAGAACTTGAAGACCGCAGATTGTCAAAAGACATCAGACGGATATCTCAAGCATCGAGGATCAGGTCTTATCCATGTATGCCAAAGGTATGAGCCAAGAGATATCACGGAGCACCTTCAAAATGTCTACGGCGTAGATGCGTCTGCATCTATGATAGCAAAGATGACCGACAAGATTTTGTCCATAGCTAAGGAATGGTAGAACAGACCTCTTTGCCGAAAATATGCTGTAGTCTTTATGGATGTCGTGCATTACAATGTCAGGCAAGACAATGCCGTTATTAAGAAAGCTGTTTACGTAGACATCGGCATAAAGCTTGACGGAAAAGAAGTATGGGGAAGTGGATTGGCGGCAACGAAAGTGCCAAATACTGGCTGGGGGTTCTGAACGAAATCAAAAACCGCGGTACAGAGGGTATCTTTATCGTTTCCGTTGATGGGCTGACCGGATTTACGGATGCTATCCACGATGTCTATCCATATGCGGAGATACAGCGCTGCATTGTTCATCAGCCGCTATTCCACTAGGTTTGTCTCCTACAAAGATATCAAAACATTCATGGTTGATTTGAAGCTAGTCTATCAGGCTCCTACTGAAGAAATGGCGTTGTAGCAACTTGAATCTTTGGATAATAAATGGGGTAAAAAATATCCAAGCACGATAAACTCGTGGAGGAATAACTGGGCTGAACTTTCGACGTATTTCAAGTATCCGTCAGAACTTCGAAAGCTAATCTATACAACAAATTCCATCGAGAATTTTAACCGCCAACTCAGGAAGGTCACCAAGTCCAAAACGATCTTTCCGACGGACGATTCTCTATTTAAAATGCTCTATCTTGAGATGAACGATATCACTTCAAAGTGGGTGGGCAGACCGAGAGACTGGACAAGGATTTTGGAGCAGCCCATCATATATTTTGAAGGCAGGATTTCCTTATCCGGCGTAGAATAAATTGGAAAATTAATAAAAGGCTGCCAGTTTTAATTGACAGCCTTTAAGGTCATGTGCAAGAATATATTAAATTTAAATCAATCTAATTTTGTGCTGTTTGAATCACAGTCTAGTATTTTACATTAAACTTGGAAAGTAGAAAACACAAAATTATTTACACTAGCAAAGTCACCTCATATACTTATTTTAGTTTGGAGGTTTCTAATTATATCACTTTTACATCTCTTAAAACTGTCATTTCATTCATAGAAATATTTTTAAAAGCAAGTCCTACGATAATGTTATTTTCATCAACTAATATGTAATTAGTTCCAGACAAAGAATACCCATAAACATTATTTTTAACTCTTGCATCAAGTATTATTAAACTGTTTTCAAAGAGAAGAACCTCAAAATCTTTCTGGAAATTTAAGTTAGTATTATCAATTGTAAAATCTTCAGAGTAAATTAGCAAATTATCATCTTTATATATTATTTCTGATATACTATTCTCAACTCTTATAAGTTCATCTTGTAAAAAAAAGCTAACATATTCAATACTAAAGTCATTTGGATTTATTGCAATATCTAATGGTGGTTTCTTACCGTTTCTATAAAACAAATGAAAATTATGTCCAATATTCTTAACTTCTGACTCTACCTTTAATAAAACTAGTCCTTCTCCCATTCCCTCAAAATCGCGTTGATATTTTTTGGATTTTTTAATCGTTTTAAGTTGAAACATTGTCTTTTCTCCTTTAATTCATTAATGCATGGTATACTACTCCAGTTTCTGTGTTTATGCCGATTTCCCAGTTACCATAAGTTCCAAAATATCTTCCTGTTGGTAGTGAAGAAACTTCTTCCATTGCTTGATTTAGCGCCGCCTGATAGCTCTCTACCATAGCTTGACTTCTGACACCCGTACTAGCTGTTTCTCCTCCAAATCTTCCAATATATTCACCCATATGCTTAGTAGCATTTGTATTAGTCCATAATGTGCTAGTACCTGTTTGTGGATTTATATAATTAATATTACTATCAAGGTCTATTTTAAATGTTGTTGGTATTTCGGTATTTGGTATATTATCTGCTGTTCCAGTTACTTTATCCCAAGCAGTTCCTGTCTTACCCTTTCCCTTAGAGACTCCCCCAATTATATTATCAGAGCTACCCTTAGCGGCTTTCTCCGCATCAAGTATGCCACTTACTACATTATCCCCTTGTTTCAGAACTGTGTCAAGTTCTCCAGCAGCACCTTTTATTTTTATTCCAGCAGCCTTTGTACCTTTTAACAGGTCATCTGTCTTACCAACAATGCTTGCACCTTTTCCTGTTTTACCAAAAATGCCTGCTGCTATCCCTTCACCAGTAATATAAGTTAATGGATCGGTTCCTATGTCCATTATCATTCTATATGTAAATCCAAGTACTGCATTTTTTTCCGAGAGTCTCTCCC
>DKLE01000234.1:6538-16741 GCA_002455605.1 Firmicutes bacterium UBA6648 | reverse complement strand
CTGTTCCGATATTTATTGTTTATTTTTATTAGTCCATTCACAAAAACTATTATAAGCAAATTAGTTGTTTTTATGTTGTTCTAAGCAGACAAGTCACAACAAATTTGTAAATTCTATAATTTTTCTAACTTTTATGTCCAATTTAAACAATTAAAAAAGCATAGCCTATGTCTAATTTACACTAAACTATGCTCTTATTATTTTCCGTTTTTCAGTTGTCATGCTTTCATAATAAGAATTGAGCATACAAACTCAATTTTGAATGTTATCTATAACATTCCTAGCCCATTTTTTGGATAAAAATCTTCTTAATAAGATAAAAAACTTAATCAGATCTTCCGTCTTTACCAGTAACACAGCCAAATATATAGGCAGATGCCACACTAACGTGGTCAAAAATGCCATAGGAACTGCATAAAGCCAGATGGAACCCATTTCAATCAGCATAGCGAAAATCGTGTCGCCCCCGGATCTTAAAATACCTGTTATGCTTATTCCATTGTATACAGCCAGCCACATAAAAACTCCATAGACGATTAAAATGTAAAAAGTATATCGCTGCCCTTCCGGAGTTAAATCAAATAAACTGATGATCGGTTTTGAGCAAAGGATAAGCATACTGCCAAAAACAATACCCAATACGATGCCTACACGAAGCAGCTTTTTTCCCAGCTCATAAGCAAAGTCCAATCTGCCCTCACCCAGCTTCTCTCCAACCAGAATCAAGGTGGCATCACCGATGCTGAAAGCAGCCATAATGAACAAATTATTTATTACATTACTCGCTTGAACAGCTGCATATTCAGTTACACCCACCCGGGCATAGGCCGCCGCATACATAGCTGTTCCAATTGCCCACAACGCCTCATTCATCGTGGTGGGCACAGCATTTTTTACAATTCGGCTTATCAAGTCCTTCGTCCAGCCGAAATACTCAGAAATATGCCCTGACACAATATTTTTTTTAATAAAGACTACGTATAATACTAAAAAAAGCTCGAAGCACCGTGCAATAAGTGTGGCTAAAGCTGCCCCCACTACTCCCAGTTTAGGTGCGCCGAAATGCCCGAATATAAATACATAGTTTAAGAAAGTATTAGTGCCGAATACAAATATACTGATATAGAGCGGAACTTGTGTCTGCTGTGTCGTTCTAAGCGCCGCTGTAAACGGAACGGTGAAACTGATAGTCAAAAAGGTAAAGGCCCCCATCCTGATATAGCCTGTTCCCAATTGAATTAATTCCGGTATGTCCGTAAACAGCCTCATCACCATATGAGGCAAAAGCATAGCAATGAAAAAAAATACCAAGCTTATAATAAAACACACACAAATTGCAAAGCCTGTAGTCCTTTTTATGTTTCTTAAATCTTTTGCACCCCAGAATTGAGCCATATAAGTAGATGCACCACTGGTGAATCCAAACATTATCATCCAATGTATAAAATACATCTGTATGGAAATACCTACTGCGGCCAATTCTGTCTCGCCTAGACTTCCAACCATTAAATTGTCTACCAGACTTAATGAAGAAGCGATTAAACTCTGCAAGGCAATGGGCAGAGCTATAACCGCCAGTTTCTTAAATAGGTATTTGTTTTCAATTGTTACTAAAGTTTCTTCTTTAATATGTCAACAATCCTTTCACAGGCATGACCGTCTCCGTATGGATTAACAGCGTGAGCCATGATATCATAGGAAGCTTGATCAGTAAGGAGTTGCCTGGACATAGCATAAATGTTATCCATTTCAACTCCTGCCAATTTTACGGTACCTGCCTCAACTGCCTCCGGCCTCTCCGTTTCTTTCCTCACAACCAGTACCGGCTTACCCAATGACGGCGCCTCTTCCTGCATCCCGCCGGAGTCCGTTATGATAAAATAGGATCTCGCCATTAAATTTACAAAAGGTTGATATTGAAGGGGTTCAATCAAATGCACGCTTTCCAGCCCCTTTAAAATTTTATTGGCTGTCTCTCTTACTTTTGGATTCATATGCATCGGATAGATAATCTCCACATCATTAAACTCTTGGGCAATCTTTCGAATAGCACCAAAGATATGTTCCATATTCTCCCCCAGATTTTCCCGTCTATGACAAGTAACCGTAATCACCCGTTTATTCTCAAAGTCCATCTGCTTCAGTACCTCATCTTCAAACTGATAAGGCTTGTCTACAACCTCAAGCAGCGCATCGATCACGGTATTCCCTGTTATAAAAATATTATCTGCTTCAATTCCTTCCTTCAACAGATTCAGCCGGTTTCTCTCTGTAGGCGCAAAATGAAAATCTGCAATATGTCCGGTCAAAATACGGTTCATTTCTTCCGGATATGGTGAATATTTATCATAGGTTCTGAGTCCTGCTTCCACATGTCCTACTTTTACCTGCTGATAAAAGCTTGCCAGCCCTGCTGCAAAAGTCGTTGTCGTATCGCCATGCACTAGAACCACATCAGGATTTTCTTTTTTTAAGACCTCCTCCAGTCCTACCAGCACATTTGACGTAATCTGACTAATAGTCTGATTCTGCTTCATAATGTTTAAATCATAATCCGGAGTTAATTGGAACAACTCCAATACCTGATCCAACATCTCTCTATGCTGAGCAGTAACACATAACACTGATTCTATGCCTTCCGCTTCATTTAATTTTTTTACTAAAGGAGCCATCTTAATAGCTTCCGGTCTAGTTCCAAAGACAGTCATTACTTTCATCGTTACACACTCCTATTCCTTTGACTCATTCTCTTTAATATTTATATTTTTTTGTTTCTTTTCTTCTTTTTTCTGCCGCTTTTCTTCATGTGCAATATTTACGGCTTTAATCTGCAATCTCCAATTATTGGCATCCGTCAGAAACACATATATATACATAGCAGCTATTCCAATTAAACCTGCAGTCTCCACAAACAGATCTCTGCTGAACAGAACTGCTGCAACTCCCATGACACCACTTATACCGTACAGCATAAGAACGGTCCTTCTCTGACCCATGCCTGCTGCCATGAGCCGGTGATGGAGATGCCCCTTGTCGGCTTCCATAATAGGCCGGTGATTGACCAATCGTCTCAATATCGCAAAAGCTGTATCAAATATCGGCAGACCAAGAACAAGAACCGGAATGATTACTGCCATAATCGTAGCACTCTTTACAGGCCCTACTATGGATAGGGTAGCAAGCATAAAGCCTAAAAATAAAGAGCCGCCGTCTCCCATAAAAATTTTGGCAGGATGAAAATTATACGGTAAAAATCCTAAAGCGCCGCCTGCCAATGCAAGCATAGCTAAAGCCGGTAAATAGGAGCCGTGAATATAGGCGGTATAGGCAAGACATAAGGACGAAATAGACGATACCCCTGCAGCAAGCCCATCTAAACCGTCAATTAGGTTTACCGTATTGGTAATACCCACAATCCAGATGATAGTAATAAAAAAGCACAGAGCACCGGCAAAATAGCTGTGACTGTCTCCAAAGCTGGCTCCGAAATGATTTGTCACGAACTCAATTCTTACACCGAAAGCATAAGGAACACAAGCAATCAGTGCTTGTCCTGCAAACTTAACCTTTGCAGGCATTCCCTTTAAATCGTCGATAACCCCCAATATATAGATCAGAAAACCGCCCAACAGAACACCTTTCATAGACTCAACGGGCTGCACCAATATAGCGGCTCCCATTTGCTCAAATATTTCTTCCAGCAGAGGCCATCCATACAGGCATATCCACGAAATAGAGGTCATAGCTCCTATAAATATAGCCACTCCGCCAAATCTTGGCATTGGCTTTGTATGCATACGCCTTGCGTCTTTAGGAACATCCACTGCCCCTATCACCGGTGCTAGTTTAACTGCCGCCGGTGTGAAAATAATTGACAGCATAAAAGCTGTTAAAAATGCTATCCAAAAAACCATGATTAATCTAATCCCCTATCTTTTCTATTTTAATTCCTGCTTCTTTAAGTATTTCAAGTGATAATTCATCCGGATACCCTTCCTTGACCACTATTCTTTCTATTCCTGCATTAATAATCATTTTAGCGCATATGATGCAAGGCTGGTGAGTGATATAAATCGTGGCACCTTCTATGCTTTGCCCTAAAGTTGCCGCTTGAATTATAGCATTCTGCTCTGCATGGAGTGCCATACAAAGTTCATGCCTTTCCCCTGAAGGCACTTTCAATTTTTCTCTCAGACATCCGCCTCTTTCTTCGCAGTGCTTTATTCCTCTGGGGGCACCATTATATCCCGTGGCTACAATGTGTTTGTCACATACAATTGCAGCTCCTACTTGTCGTCTTAAACAGGTTGAGCGCTGAGCCGTCAGAGCGGCTATTCCCATAAAGTATTCGTCCCAACTTGGTCTTTCCATATTTATTTCCTCCGGAAAACTGCTATTCAAAAAATGTTTTTTATCCTTAACCTATTTATTTTATCAGAGAGCTGTCAATTCTTCAAGGTTATAGTAGATTTTTGCCAAGTATAATCCCTGAGGTGGTGCCGTATGGCCTGCCTCCCGCCTGTCTTTTGCTTCCATTATATATAATAAAGCCTCCGGTTCAAGCTTGCCTAATCCTACTTCTACCAGAGTCCCTGTAATAATTCTCACCATATTATATAAAAATCCGTCGCCCTTTACCTCAAGCTGAATTGTTCTCAATCCGTCTTCCGTTATTCCTTCTTCTATACTAATTCCGTATATTGTTCGGACAGTAGTTCTCTTTTCTTCTCCGCCTGCTGCCTGAAAGCATTTAAAGTCGTGAGTGCCTACAATAAATGACGCAGCCCGCTTCATCGCATCCAGATTCAGTTCTTTCTTAATGTGATAATATTGGTTTCTGCTAAAAATTTTTAATTCTTGACAATTTAGTATTTTATAAATGTACTTTTTCCCTTTTGCATCAAATCTAGCATGAAAATTTTCCGGCATTTCTTCTGCAGAAAGAATTCTCAAGTCTCCTACCTTGCCCATAGCATTCATGCCTCCGGCCAGAAGATTATTAGCAGCAATGGGGATTCTCTCTGTAGGAATCCCAAAATCCCCTTTAAAGCTGGCTTTCTGCCCCAGGGCATGAACACCCGCATCGGTTCTGCTAGTGCCGTTTAGCTGAACAGGGCATTTGCATACAATACTGAGAGCCCGCTCTAATTCGCCCTGAACGGTTCTCTTTCCAGGCTGCCTTTGCCACCCGGAAAAAGAAGTTCCATCATATTCCATTGTCAGTAAAATATTTTTCATAAGTCAACCCGCTATTTTTTCGCCTTAGGAAGCTCTATCTGTTTATTTTCCTTTGATTCTCGGTAAAGCGTAAATTTTCTTCCGATAGCTTGTACAAATTCCGCTCCCAATTGCTCTGCGATTTGATTAGCTACTTCTTTAGGCTCCAGGCCGCAGCCCTCCTGAAGCTTGACCTTTACCAATTCTCTCGCTTCAAGATTTATATCCACTTCCTTTATTATATTTTCAGTAAGCCCGCCTTTTCCCAAATATACAGATGGGTCTATACTAT
Organism: Firmicutes bacterium UBA6648; assembly: GCA_002455605.1. Lineage (GTDB taxonomy): Bacteria > Bacillota > Clostridia > Peptostreptococcales > Anaerovoracaceae > Aminipila. The sequence goes on along the minus strand of DKLE01000234.1, from coordinate 11,232 downwards.
GAGCCAAACCTTTTAGGTAACTTCTTTGTTTACTTGTAATCATTATTTATTTTTCCCTTTCAAAAAAGCATTATTGATTAGTATTATACATCATTTTCAAAAATAAAAGTAGTAGTAAATTGTCTGCTTTTGTCGAAGCTATTTACATTTATTTTTCGACATATTACAATGCATTTGTAAATATTATTTGACACTAGAAAGGAGGAATCCGGTATGCTGCACAAATTAAAATATATCTTAGTTACAATCACCGTATTGTCGCTGATTTTTGTATGCTGCATGATATGCTATGTATCGGCAAACAGTCAGCTGATTAACTACGAAAAAAGCAAGAACAGCCTTTTAAACTTTAACAATACATATGACAAAGTATTTAACGAATTAGTTGCAGAAGCGAAAAACTATATTTCAACTGGTAATGCCCCTGCAAAATATAAATTTACTAATTATGCAAATAATTTTATTAGTTGTAATAATGTAAACATCAATTATCTTCGCTTTTCCGACAGTCAAGAACTTAGCGATTTTGAAATTCCAAATGATCATAGCAAGACAAGCAATAATGTGTACACCACTTTTTCTTTGGATTCCAAGGAACAGGATTTGCTTTTATCCAGCTTAAACTCTTATAACCAGTTATTGGACATTATTTTACTGGCTGTTGATCAGAAAAATATGTCCTACATAAACAGTTATACTTTCATGAATCTGTACGGTACTAAAAACAGCATCTCCAATACCTATACGGAGCACTTTATGGAGCGTATCGCAGAAAAGGAAGCCCGCTTAGAATATTTCCTTCATGTTATATCCACCTTTTCCATATTCGTCGGTATAGTTTTAGGTTTCTTCGCTTCGAAGGCGGTATCGTTGTATTTAAAAAACAATCAATATAATGCATACTTTAACCAACTTTACAGTAAGGCGATTGAAAACGCAGATGTAGGCATGGCCATAGTGGACAAGCATTATAAATACGAATATATGAATGCCACCTACAAACAGCTGCTGAATATTCAATCTCCCAATCCTCTAGGGCAGACATCCTTCTCCTTGTTACCGGAAGAAATATCAGCTACCCTGCCTTCACACTCCTTCGCCGAGAATCAGAAGAATATTTTTCTTTCTTATACTCACGAAGGCGAAATACGGTGCATTAACTACAATTGCTTTGCGATCTTTGATGATAAGGACGAGCCTAAATTTGTAAGTTTAATACAGGATTGTACGGAAAGTAAGAGAAAAGATAATGAATTAAAACAACAGTTAAAGGAAATTGAGTTCTTTGCAAATGCTAAATCTTCATTTATAGCCAACGTATCCCATGAAATAAAAACTCCGCTGAATGTCATCAGCGGTATGGTACATATTTTGAAGAGTACGGAATTAACAGACAAGCAAAGTGATATTTTATCAAAGATTCATATATCATCTGAGCTGCTTCTAAACATCATTAATGACGTTTTAGATATCTCAAAAATCCAAAAATCCAACTTTGTTTTATATCCTTCGGACTTTAATCTGCTGGACATGCTCAATGAATCGGAGGAAATTTTCAGACCGATTATTTCAAACAAAGGACTGGAGTTTATTAAGGAATTTCAATTCCCCTCTGATTTATGTCTGTCAGTGGATAAAACCAGGCTTGCACAGGTTCTGCTTAATTTAGTGAACAATGCGTGTAAATTCACAAATGCCGGGCATATTCGTTTAATTGTTGAACCCTTAGAAAGACAGTCTAAATCAGTTTTATTAAAATTTACCATTGAAGATACCGGCCTGGGCATTGAGGAAAATGATGCAGCTAAAGTATTTCAGGAATTCGAGCAGCTGGAAAATCATTTAACCAAGCAGCACCAGGGTACGGGTTTAGGCCTTGCCATCTGTAAACATATAGTAAATGCTATGGGCGGAGATATTTGGGTAGAAAGCCAGAAGGGTTTTGGAAGTAAATTCCAATTCACGATATGGGCCCGTACTGCTGATTCCGTTGCTAGTGAAGTTCCTTACGGAACGTCCAATGCACTCCAGATTCTTAACGGCAAAGGCCATCGAGTCTTGGTTGTTGAGGATACAGAATTAAATTATGAAGTTACACAAAATATGCTGGCGGATTCTCAAATTATTTGTGAACATGCATGTGACGGACAAGAAGCTATCGATATGTGTGTTAAAGTTCCGGAAAATTATTATACGGTTATTTTAATGGACATACACATGCCTGTTATGGATGGTTATACTGCTGCGGAAATCTTGAAGACAGAAATCGGTATTACTTGTCCTATTATTGCATTAACTGCTACTAATATTGATAATCAAACTAAAGAAAAATATAAAGGAATAATGGATGATTTTATCAGCAAACCATTCCGTTATCACGATTTTCATCGGGCATTGCTGCCATACTTCGGCAGTGACAAGACAGCTGTACCCCTGTCTATACCTCCAGAGGCTGATTCAGAGGCTGATTCAGAAACCGAGGAGGTGCCCAATGATTTCAGTCTAGCCGAAGCGGCCAAGAATTTAGGTTGTTCAGAGAAACAATACATAAAACATTTAACTAAGTTTAAAACATCTTATGCGCATGTTGATAATGATATTCAAGAATTACTTCTGGACAAGAATTTTACAGAAGCTCATAGAATAGCTCACTCTGTAAAAGGACTTGCCGGAACCTTAGGTCTGCTGACTCTGCAGCAGGTGGCGGCCGAACTGGAGGCTGCGCTGAAGGAGGAGTCGGAGAAGGCCTCTACACTTCTTCCGATATTTCGAAATGAGCTTGATGGAGTATGCAAAAAGAGCTCTGGTTGTAATTAAAAAATACGGAGCGCAGCATACTAATGCAAATTTTTGCGCTCCTATGTTTTTTCTTATTCTTTTCCGTTCTAAAATTATTCAAAAATTCTCTAATTACTGAATCTTATCTATTCTAATTTATTTCCAAGTAGCAGCAACTGCTGCTGCTACTGCTTCAGCCACTCCGTCAACAAACGGACTTGGTATGATGTATTCCTCATTTAACTGCTCTTCTTTCACCAACCCCGCCAAAGCAAAAGCGGCCGCTACTTTCATTTCTTCCGTAATCTTAGAAGCCTTAACCGACAATGCTCCTTTAAAAATGCCCGGAAAGGCAAGAACATTATTGATTTGGTTCGGAAAATCGGATCTCCCTGTTCCAATTACTCGAGCTCCTGCTTTTTTTGCCAAATCAGGCATAATTTCAGGTTCCGGATTAGCCATAGGAAATACGATAGCATCTTTAGCCATACTTCTGACCATTTCTTCCGTTAAACTTTTAGGAGCAGATACCCCGATAAACATGTCCGCATCTTTCAAGACTTCTTTTAACGTTCCCGTTTCTAGGGACGAATTTGTAATTTCAGCCAGCTCCATCTTGGCTGCTGATAAATTTTTATCTGTTTTGCATAGGGCTCCGGTTCGATCACACACAATGATATTCTTTACGCCTAAATTTAAAAACATCTTAGCAATAGCCGTTCCCGCGGCACCTGCACCGTTTATTACCATCTTTATTTCCTCAAGGCCTTTTCCGACAATCTTTAAAGCATTTATCGCAGCAGCGGATACCACTACAGCAGTTCCGTGCTGGTCATCATGGAACACAGGAATATCCACTAGGTCCTGCAATCTGCGTTCTATTTCAAAGCATCTGGGTGCTGAAATATCTTCTAAATTGATACCGCCGAAAGTTGGTGCAAGATTTTTAACGATATTAATAATCTCGTCTGTGTCTTGCGTTTCAAGACAGATAGGAATGGCATCCACATCTGCGAACTCCTTAAACAGTACGGCTTTTCCTTCCATTACAGGAATAGCTGCTTTAGCTCCTATATTCCCTAATCCCAAAACTGCTGAGCCATCGCTTACGACTGCTACCATGTTACCTTTTGAGGTATACTTATATACGTCTTCCGGATTCTCATGTATTTTTCTGCATGGCTCTGCGACTCCCGGTGTATAAGCAATGGAAAGTTCCTCTTTATTGGTTACTTTCAATTTACTCCTTACCGCCAGCTTTCCCTTGTTATCTTCATGTACTTTTAATGATTTTTCGTAATAGTTCATATACGCCTCACCTTTCCACTTACTTAAAAGGCTGGTAAGTTTCAGCTCCTGCCAAAATTACCAGCCTGCATCTAAAATTTTCTATTTCTTCCACGAACTCTTTAAATCTACAATCCTGTTAAAGACCTTCTCATTATCCTTTGAAAGCTTTGTATCAGCAATATAGTATCCATGTCTAAAGAACTGGAAGCGTTCGCCCGGTTTTGCCTCTGCAATAGCAGGTTCTGCATAAGCCTCAATTTCTTTTAATGAATCGGGATTCATTACATTCTCGCCCTTCTCATCCTCTACCATTAAATATCCATACTGGCGCACTTTAATCTTCACTGCGGTTTTAGCATCTACCCAGTGTATGGTGCCTTTTACTTTACGCCCTTCAAATCCGCTCCCGCTTCTTGTTTCCGGATCATAAGTGCAGTGCAGCTCTTTAATACTCCCATCTTCATTTTTAATAACTTCATTGCAAGTAATAAAATACGCTCCTTTAAACCGTACCTCGTTCCCAGGAAAAAGCCTGAAATATTTTTTGGCAGGGACCTCCATAAAGTCCTCGCCATCAACATAAAGTTCTCTGGAAAACGGAACCATTCTGCTTCCCATTTCCGGAC
>DKLE01000234.1:0-6432 GCA_002455605.1 Firmicutes bacterium UBA6648 | reverse complement strand
TTCTTTATTATTTTCGATTTCCATTTCTTCCGTTTTTTCTTCCGGATAATTGGTCAGAACAATCTTAATCGGGTTTTCTACCACATTTCTGCTCTGAACCTTATTTTTTAAGTCTTCTCTTACGCAATGCTCCAGAAGTGCTATATCAACAAGGCTGTTCGCTTTAGAAACGCCGATTCTTTCACAGAAATCTCTCACTGCTTCCGGTGTATAGCCTCTTCTTCTTAATCCGGCAATAGTAGGCATACGAGGGTCGTCCCAGCCTTCAACGCTTCCGTTATCCACCATAGACTTTAAGTATCTCTTAGACATAACGGTGTTAGTAAGATTTAATCTTGCAAATTCAATCTGCTGGGGAGGAGCTTCCCACCATCCCAGCTCATTCAATACCCAATCGTAAAGAGGCCTATGATCCTCAAATTCCAATGTGCAAATGGAGTGAGTAATTCCCTCGACAGCATCCTCAATGGGATGTGCAAAGTCATACATGGGATAAATGCACCATTTATCTCCTGTATTGTGATGTGACGCATGTGCTATTCTATAAATAACAGGATCCCTCAAGTTTATATTGGGAGATGCCATATCTATCTTAGCTCTTAGAACTTTCTCTCCATCAGTATATTTACCTGCCTTCATTTCTTCGAAAAGCGCAAGATTTTCCTCTATACTTCTATTTCGATAAGGACTTTCTTTTCCCGGTTCTTTTAGGGTTCCTCTATATTCTCTGATTTGCTCTGCATTTAAATCGCATACAAAAGCTTTCCCTTTTTTAATCAGCTCAACTGCGGCTTCGTACATCTTATCAAAATAATCAGACGCCCAAAGCCGTTCATCCCATTGAAATCCCAGCCATTTAACATCTTCTTCAATGGAATCAACATATTCCACATCCTCTTTTACAGGATTGGTGTCATCATATCTCAGATTACATTTACCGCCATACTTCTGAGCAGTAGAAAAGTTTAAGCATATGGATTTAGCATGTCCTATGTGAAGATATCCATTTGGTTCCGGCGGAAATCTGGTATATACCTTCTTTCCGTACTTTTGAGTTTCCAAATCTTTATCTATTATGTTATGAATAAAATTGGAAGCTGCCTGTGTCTCTGTTACTTCAGAATTAACGTCCTTGTTAATATCAGCCATTCTTCTTCCTCCTAATTTTCTCACGGCAGAGCCGTTACTATCTAAATCAACATTATAACATTCTAGTTGCTTTTCGTGCAATAAGTATTTAAAATAATGGTATGTCCACCACTATTTTTGTGGCTTCAGACAATTTATGAAATGAATTAAGTTAGAAAGGTGACTTCATTATGTTAACAGGAAAAACCGTTGTTCTGGGAATCACAGGCAGTATTGCGGCCTATAAAACAGCATATCTGGCAAGCGCTTTAAAAAAGCAGCATTGCGACGTACATGTCATAATGACCAAAAATGCCTGTGAATTCATTACACCCCTTACTTTTGAAACACTAACAGGCAACAAATGCCTTGTGGATACATTTGATCGAGATTTTAAATTTGATGTAACCCATATATCTATTGCAAAGAAAGCTGATCTAATAATGATTGCACCGGCTAGTGCAAATGTTATAGCTAAGCTGGCAAATGGGATAGCAGATGACATGCTTACAACTACAGTTTTGGCCTCTAAAGCCACAAAGCTAGTATCTCCTGCCATGAACACCAATATGTATCAAAGCCCTATTACACAGGATAATTTAAAGAAACTGGTTCACTATGGATTTGAAATCATCAGTCCTGCCACCGGATTGCTTGCATGCAACGATGTGGGCGAAGGCAAAATGCCTGAACCGGAAATATTGTTTGAATATATTTTAAAGCACCTGGCCATGGAAAAAGATCTTGCAGGAAAGAAGGTTATTGTAACTGCCGGACCCACACAAGAAGCTATTGATCCCGTTCGTTTTATTACCAACCATTCCACCGGAAAAATGGGATATGCTCTCGCAAAGGTCTGTATGCTTCGCGGGGCCCAAGTAGCTTTAATCACCGGGAAAACTGCACTTGCTGCCCCTATGTTCACCGAAGTGATCCACGTTACCTCTGCAAAGGATATGTACGAAGCAGTATGCGAAAGAATTGACAAGGCCGATATAGTGTTTAAAGCCGCAGCCGTAGCAGATTATACCCCTTCTATCACCTATGACAACAAAGTCAAGAAAAAAGAAAGTGATTTATCGGTTCCTTTAAAAAGAACCGATGATATTTTAAAGTACCTGGGTACAAAAAAAAGACCAGGGCAGATCCTATGCGGTTTTTCAATGGAAACCGAAAACATGCTGGAGAATTCTCAGGCAAAGCTTATTAAAAAGAATGTGGATATGATAGTAGCAAACAATTTAAAAGTCGCAGGCGCTGGATTTGGAACCGATACCAATATCGTTACCCTTATCACAAAGGATGGATTCAGAGAGCTGCCGCTCATGTCTAAATTTAACACAGCCAACGCAATCGTAGATACGGCCTTAGAACTGTATTAGAGCTGCATAAAAATCAAATACAAAAGATAAAAGGCAGATAAAAACCGTTGGTTTCCATCTGCCTTTTCGTATACTCAAACATTTAGCTTAATACAGAGCTTAAAAAATCTTTTAACCGTTCACTCTTTGGCTCTTGAAAAATCTCTTCTGCGGTTCCTTCTTCCACAATCTTTCCCGCATCCATAAAGATTACCCTATCAGCCACTTCACGGGCAAATCCCATTTCATGGGTAACGATCACCATGGTGGTATGCTCTTTTGACAGCTTCCTCATAACATTCAAGACTTCTCCTGTTATCTCTGGATCCAGTGCACTGGTGGGTTCGTCAAACAGCATGATCTCCGGATTCATGGCAAGGCCTCTCGCTATGGCTACTCGCTGCTTCTGTCCTCCTGACAGCTGTGCAGGATAAGCTTCCGCTTTATATCCCAGGCCTACCATGTCCAAAAGCTCTCTTCCCCTTCTTTCAGAGGCTTCTCTGCTCTGCTTTTTCACCTTCATCGGTGCATAGCACACATTTTCCAGACAGGTCATGTGCGGAAACAAATTAAAGTGCTGAAAAATCATTCCGGTCTCTGCACATATCTTTTTCAATTCTTTATCCGAAAGATAAGCTGATTTTTGACCCTTCTTCGTATCAACAAATGTGTCTCCGTTTAATGTGATGCTTCCGCTTGTGATTTTTTCCAAGCAATTGATGCATCTTAAAAGTGTACTTTTACCAGAGCCGGATGGCCCGATAATAGCTACTGTTTCACCCTTTGCAACGGCAAAATCCACATTGTCCAGGGCAAGACAGCCTGAAAATTCTTTAACTATATTTTTCATATCCAAAATAATGGATTCCATCTGTCACCCCTCCTTGGTGTATTTTTAACCGACATCTCTTTTCCTTCATATTTTGAATGTCTCTTTTCCAAATAGGACGATAGCATGGTCAATGTAAAGGTAAAGAACAGGTAGATTAATGCGGCAATAACAAGTGCTGTTACATTTACATCCCTGTTTACGGCCCCTCTGGACGCTTTCAGCAATTCTCCCACGGAAATTACCGAAACCAAAGCCGTATCTTTCATAAGCGTGATTGCTTCATTTGATACTGCCGGCAGTACTCTTTTCACAGTCTGCGGCAATATAATGCCGAACATGGTCTGCCTCTTATCCAATCCCAATGACTGCGCTGCTTCATACTGGCCTTTGTCAATACTTTCTATACCGCCTCTATATATTTCAGCCAAATACGCGGCATAATTTAGGACAAAAGTTATAACTGCAGTTGTAAAAGCATCCAAACGCAAATCTGTAGCCATGGGTATATAAAAGTAAAAGAAAAACAGCTGGAGCATCAGAGGAGTTCCTCTGAAAATCCATATATACACTTTTGAAATCCACCTTAACGGTGCAATTTTGCTGTTACTGCCCAGTGCAAAAGGCAGTCCTAACGGCAGAGCTAATATCAATGTAAAAGCAAAGAGCTTGATTGTTACCCAAGCTCCTTCGATCAGTGACGGCATCAGCACAACCACATAGTCCATAGTCTCTGCCAGCTGTAATAAAAATTGATTCACTATACTACTTACTCCTTATTTATCATATCCTTCAAGAATCACAATATTGCGCCCGAACCATTTGTTGCTGATTTCCTCTGCTTTTCCGCTTTCTATTACTGCCCCAAGCGCTTCCGTTAATTTAGCAGCCACATCTTTATCCTCAATCCGGCATCCGATTGCATAGAAATCATCTCCAAAATCGTAATCACAAACGATCATCTTCTTCTCTAGCTTCGAATTTTTATATTCACCTAATACCTGATCCACGGCAATACAGTCGATTCTCCCCGCTTGCATATCCATGATTGCCTCGTCATAGGTCTTATAATCTGAAATTTTATCTGCATAAGTATCATAGGCCTCATTGGCTTTTAACACTTCAAGTGCCGAAGAATCGGCCTGTGTACCCACATTATATTGAGCTAAATCTTCTGCCTTTTTCACTTTAACAGTGCCGTCCTTAGCCATGATAATAATTTTATTATTTATATATTTATCAGTTAAAGCCATTTTTTCCATTCGATCATCGGTTACGGACATACCGTTCCAAATACAATCAATTCTTTTTGACTTCAGTTCCATTTCTTTCGCATCCCAATCAATAGGTTTAAAGGTCATCTTCACCCCGAGCTCTTCACCTACTGCGTTTGCCAAATCAATATCAAAGCCTACTAAATTCCCTTCTTCATCCCGGAATCCCATAGGAGCAAAAGTATCATCTAACCCGATAATCATTTCTCCCTTATCTTCTATGTACGCCCACCCTGTCAAATCTGAATTGTTTTTATCTTCAGCCTGTTTGCTGTCTCCACATCCAACCATTGCAAACGCTCCAAGCATCAAAACCGCTGAAAGTATAATCGTTATTATTTTTTTCATTTTGTTTCCTCCTAGCTACAAAAGATTTTTATTTGTTTTTCCTTCTTTTTACTTTATCTCTCTAAAGTACTACTTCACAATAGTAGCATGACCTTTCGCTTTTGTCAACTAATATTTTAATTAAGTAAAATGACACTAATAAAAAAATGTTGTTAGCGCTTACAGTGGAAACATTAACAACATTTTTAACAATTTTATTTAATTTCAATTAATTCATATTTCATGCTGCCGATACCCATTTTGGCTGCATGCTCCATACAAACTATCCAATCCGTATCCGGATGAGTCATTCTAAAATGATCCTCATCATTTGCCTCGCCGTGTTCACATCCGCATTCACAGGTATGCTCACTGCCTTTAGCCTTACGCCATTGTTCATCTAAAAGGCTTCCACATACGGGCATCTGCCTGTTAACCGAATCTGCACATGCCATATCCAACGCCACCGGGTCAAAGGATGCAAACATACCGATATCGGGAACAATAGGAATATCATTTTCGGAATGACAATCACAATTTGGTGATACGTCCACTACTAAAGATATATGAAAATGAGGTCTGCCATTCAAAACAGCCCATGTATATTCAGCCATCTTTTTATTTAAAATATCATTGGATTCATCCCATTTTGTAGCAATTGCATCAGTGGGACAGACACCGATGCACCTTCCGCAGCCTACGCACTTTTTTTCATTCAGGATAGCCTTCTTTTCCTCTATTGTTATGGCGCTGTGGGCACATACCGTCGTACATTTTTTACATCCTATGCATCTCTTCTTACTAATTTTCGGGGTTCCTGCACTATGCTGCTCCATCTTTCCTGCCCGGGATCCACAGCCCATTCCTATATTTTTTATGGCTCCGCCAAAACCAGTAGACTCATGTCCTTTAAAGTGGTTAAGGGAAATAAAAGCATCAGCATCCATAATAGCCCGTCCTATTTTAGCCTGCTTTACATATTCACCCCCGTTCACTTCCACTAAAGCCTCATCTGTTCCTTTCAGGCCATCAGCAATAATGATATGACATCCCGTAGAAAATGGAGAAAAACCATTCATATACGCTGAATCTAAATGATCTAAGGCATTTTTTCTCCCCCCTACATAAAGGGTATTGCAATCGGTTAAAAAAGGCTTTCCTCCCTGCTCTTTGATTAAATCAACAAGCACTTTTGCATAATTAGGCCGCAAATAAGCTAAATTTCCCGGTTCGCCAAAATGAATTTTGACGGCTGTATATTTTCCTTTAAAATCAATTTCTTCAATGCCGGCTTCTCTTATTAATCTCTCCAACTTTGTCAGCAGACTGACTCCAATTTGAGTTTTCATGCTGGTAAAATAAACCTTTGACTTTTCCATTTATTCCTCCACTATCCATCCTCTTTATTTGAATTTAATATTCTTTCTAAATTATACAAAAAAGGCGGCTGTATTTCCAGCCGCCTTTTATAAATTTATGTAGTTTTCTATCTTTCAACGATAAGAGCAGTTCC
>DKLE01000142.1:2017-6667 GCA_002455605.1 Firmicutes bacterium UBA6648 | reverse complement strand
GGTTTTACAAGGGAGGCTAAACTATGAAAATAAGTGAAAAAGGAACATTAGCAGATATTGGGAGTGACACTCATGAACTCTCAACATGCCCTTATCCGTGGAGGCGTTTTTTTGCAAGAATGCTAGATTTGAGCCTATATAGTTTAATTTGGCATGCTTTCACAGCCTTAGTACTTAATCGGAATATAGAGAATAATTTTTTTATAAGCCTAATTAATTCATTTGTTATGATTGGAATAATGCTATTGTTAGAACCAATACTTCTTTCAAAATGCGGAACAACATTAGGAAAATTGGTGTTTGGACTAATTGTCAGAGATTTAAATGGTAGAAAACTTACATATAAGCAAGGATGGCATAGAACGTTTGGGATATTTAGGAAAGGTATGGGATATAACATACCTTTATATGATCTTTTAATTATGGCAAATTGTTACGATAAATGTAAAACACAAAAATTGTTACCATGGGAAAAGAATATTTTGTATACAATAAAGGACAGAAAATTTAATCGCATAATAGTCTGTATAGCTATATTTATTTTGATTTATGGAATGAATGCTCTTATTATTTTATGCATTTAAGCTATGGATGATTGATATAATCCATCAGAGTAATAAATCAGGAGCTGAGGTGAAAAGGTCATGGACAAATATACAAGAGAAGAATTAGAAGAAGCTTTACAACTTATTTCTTCAATTATCAGTAGATGTGAGAGAACACAGCCCAAATTTGTGGAGGGTACCTCGCAGCACACGCTCCTTAAGAATAGGATAAAAGCATTGCATATTTCGAAATCCTTGATAACGGATGAAAATGTTATGGACAAATATCTAAAAGAAGAATTGATAGAAGCGCTACGGCCGGTATCTTCAATTATCAGTAAGTGCGAAAAAGCACAGCAAAAATTTGTGGAAGGTAGTTCTTATCATACCCGTTTCAAGAACATGATAAAAGCGATGGATATTTCAAAATCATTAATAACAGATGAAATTAGTAAAAGAGGTTAAATTCCAGTTACAATACGCTGCATGGGGAGCTGCTTACTTATCAGCAGTATCGTTAAGCTGCATCCATTAAGTAGATAAAAAACAAAACAATAATTTTTTACGGAGTGAATAATGGTTATTAAAATTGATGAGCCAAAGAAAGCAGAACCGTTATTTTGCAATTGGCAGGAAACCTTAATATGGTCTTGTCTACAAAATATTATGGGGAATATTTATGTGGACAATTCAGCAAATCCCCTATCCGCGATGGCGCTTATTGGGGATTTCTGCTTTTTTGCCGGTGTACCAAATGAGGAATTGGTTCGGTACAAACCTAAAGAGGTTTTAAAAAACTTTGTTATTATGGTTCCTCAGAATAATGGATGGGCAGAGTTGATTGCCGGAATCTACGGAGATAAAGCTAAAATGGTGAAACGTTACGCTATTAAAAAAGAGCTAAATATATTTGACAGGGACAAATTATGGAATGCTGTCGGTACTCTGCCGCCAGAGTATTCTTTAAAAATGATAGATAAAGAGCTTTTTAATTTATGCAGAGCAAGTGACTGGAGCATGGATTTAGTATCTCAATATAAGGATTATGAAATGTATAAAGAACTTGGAATAGGTGTAGTTGTTTTAAAAGATAAGATACTTATTGCAGGGGCATCCTCTTACTCAAGCTATCAAGATGGAATTGAGATAGAGATCGATACAAAAGAAGAATATCGAAGAAAAGGACTGGCATATGTATGTGGTGCTAAATTGATATTGGAATGTCTTGAGAGGGAATTGTATCCCAGCTGGGATGCTCAAAACAAGGAGTCAGTAGCTTTAGCTGAAAAACTTGGATATCATTATGATCATGAATATACAGCATATGAGATATATGGATACTGATGACTTTATAGATGCAAGTTCACTTTGATACAAGTGATTGAAATGGTGAATGGCCATTCAATATCTTGTGTCTTTTATTGCCGTAAACGGAAGGTTGATTGATTCAATTCCCTGATTGTTGATATAATGCCATAGATATATTTTGCAGAAGCCTACTCTTTCAGGAAAATTTCAAAGCAGCAATAATGTAAAAGAAATTGTAATCAAGGACAATTCCTTTGGCAAATAACCATATATGTATTTGCAAAGTGCATTGTTTTTTATTTGAATTAAAGTGTTGTATAACTTTCCTAATAATCTATACAAAAAAGTAATGCACAATAGGATAATTTTGTTTATTATAGAAGAGGCTTCTATAACATCAAAAACAGTTATTACAACTAGTAAATTTCACTGAGGAGCAAAATATAATTGGGCTAGCTTGTAAGAAGACAAAATTAATGGAGGAAAATATATGCCTAAAGAAACAAATTTAAATCAAAGAAACAGACTTAATCAGTTTTTTAAACTGGATGAATATGGGACTAACGTAAAAACCGAAATGATATCCGGTATTACTACTTTTGTCGCCTCTGTATACATTCTGGCGGTAGTACCGGGTATGCTCAGTGATGCGGGAATGCCTCAGAGCAGTGCGCTTGCCGCAGTAATTATCAGCACTGCTTTTTCAACAATATTGATGGGGTTATACGCTAACTTCCCCGTTGTTGTGGCTCCGGGTCTGGGTCTCAGTGCCTTTTTTGCATACACAATCTGCGGCTCCATGGGGTTAAACTGGCAAACCGCTTTGGGTGCTGTGTTCATTTCCGGTATTGTATTTATTATTTTAACAGTAACAAAAGTGAGACAATTGATTATCGATAGTGTTCCGGAATGCCTGAAAGTATCCATTGGTGTGGGAATCGGACTTTTTATTGCTTTTATCGGCTTTAAAAATGCCGGAGTTATTGTAGCGGATCCTTCCAATTTTGTGGGATTGGGGGATTTAAAAAGCCCAGGGGTTACCTTATTTCTAATCGGGTTAATCCTATCAAGCCTATTTTTTGCAAGGCAGATAAAAGGAGGCTTATTGATCGGCATATTAGTGACTACAGTTCTCGGCATGTTTATGGGAATTACAAAAATTCCTACTGGATTTGGGGATCTCTTTGGTATCATACCCCCCATTCCAGCAGACACCTTTGGAAAGCTCAATATCAAAGAAGCCTTCGAATATGGGATTTTTGCAGTGATTTTTACCATTACCATCGTGGATTTGTTTGACAATATTGGAACCCTGATCGGAGTTTCCAGAAAAGCTAATCTGATAGGTGAAGACGGCAAAATAAAGAATCTGGACAAGGCTTTAATCTGTGATTCAATTGCCACGACAGTAGGGGCCGTTTTAGGTACTTCTACCGTAACTACTTATATAGAGAGTGCAACCGGAGTATCGGAAGGAGGAAGAACTGGACTGAGTGCCGTAACGACAGGAGTTCTTTATCTGATCACTTTATTTTTTGCGCCACTTTTCTTATTGATACCTACTCAGGCTACTGCCCCGGTTTTGGTCATTGTTGGTATATTAATGCTAAGTGATGTTACGATGATTAACTTCTCTGATTTTACAGAAGCCCTTCCTTCTTTTTTAACGATTCTGCTAATGCCGCTGACTTTTAGTATTGCACAAGGCATAGCTTTTGGATTTATCAGCTATTCTGTCATAAAACTTATAACTGGCAAATGGAAAGAAGTACATCCTGTTATGTACCTTTTAGCAATTTGCTTCATCATACATTTTTTAGTTTAAAAGCTGATGTTGAAATAAATAAGGGCAATAAAATTGGCTTTATGTCTGGGGTACGGACATAAAGTCAGGAAGGAATGCATAATGCTTGAGAAAGTGCCAACTGATGAAGAAATGATTGCGTTGATTGGACAACCGTTGTTTAAAGTCTGGACTGAGCTGAGTAATTTAATTGAATCCAAATATGATATGGAAAGGCTTTGGAATAATGGCGGAAAAAAGTGGACATATGAGTGTAAATACCGAAGAGGAGGTAAATCTTTGTGTGCTTTGTACGCTAAGGAAAATGTTTTTGGTTTTATGATTATTTTTGGCAAAGATGAAAGGGCTAAATTTGAGGCAGACAGGAACGATTATTCCATAGAAGTACAGAGAATTTACGATGAATCCATGACCTATCATGATGGAAAATGGATGATGTTTCAATTGGCAGATAACTCGTTATTTTCGGATATGGAAAAGCTGCTGAGGATTAAGCGAAAGCCTAACAAAAAATTATTAATATTGTAAAACGAAAGGGGGAGTCTGCTATGATTTTGTCAGATAAAACGATTATTCAAATGTTAAAAGAAAAAAACTTGTTAATAGAACCTATGGAAGAGGAACAAATACAACCTGCAAGTGTAGATATTCGTCTTGGGGACACCTTTAGCATCGTCGAGGATTCACCTAATGGGATTATTACGTTACAGCATGAAATTAAATATAAAACAATTCAAACGGATAAGTATCTTCTGCTTCCAGGGCAATTTGTTCTGGCTACTACATTGGAATATTTTGCGTTGCCTGATAATCTTACGGCTTTTGTTGAAGGAAGAAGCTCCCTTGGAAGAATGGGCTTATTTATACAAAACGCAGGCTGGGTTGATCCCGGATTTGAAGGAGAAATCACTCTTGAATTGTTTAATGCCAACCGGTGTGCAATAGAACTGCAATCTGGGCGAAGGGTAGGACAGCTTGTATTTGCACAAATGG
>DKLE01000142.1:0-1974 GCA_002455605.1 Firmicutes bacterium UBA6648 | reverse complement strand
TTGCACAAATGGATGATACTGCTCTGAATCCTTATCGGGGAAAATATCAGGGTCAAAAAGGTGCCACCGGTTCAAGAGTTTTTTTGGATAAAGAGACTCAGCCAGTTTAAAGCATTTCGTGATAGACTTGTTATAAATAGTGCATTATAGGGTATAATGAAAGGATTTAAGGGGGAAAATAAATGTCACTGGATATGCGGGTAAATGTAGAGCCAGAAAAGGCGGCTGAACTTGTTAAGAAAGAAATTGTAGAAGGCAGCATTACAGGGGAATTGATTGACTATTATGTAGTACACGGAGAAGATGACAAACGTTGTATTGTTTCTATTTATGAGAAGCATTATTATAGAGCCGGTAACCGATTAACGATTACTGTTGTCATTGACAATATGGAAGACGGCACAAGAGTACATTGCACATCTGGAGGAGGGGGAGAAGGCCTTTTTCGATTTGACTGGGGGGCATCTGAAAGCTTTGAGAGATGTGTGGAGAATGCACTGGCAAAATACAAACTATAATTATTTTTTTACGGAGGAAATTATGAGAACTTATCCGTGTCATATTAACATAAATGAAGCAGAAGGCTATGTATTTACAACAGGTATGGAGTTTAAGACATTTATTTCTGCCGTCCCTGACAAAATAGAAGGCTTTCTTCTGTTGAAGGGATCTCCACTGAATGCGCAATTTGACAGGCATACGTACTGGGAATATGTTTCTCAAGAGGAGCTAGAGGCTTTTTTACAGGAAGATGTCTACAATTACGGCGACTTTTGCTGGGTAGATTTTGCAGATGAAAGGAAGCTTAAAAATCTGACAGATGAGAATATTGCGGAACTGTTATTTGCGGCTCACTTAAAGCGACCTCTTAACACGATCTTTGTTGATGCACTCAGTAACAATTACCTATACCTTTGCCATGATGACGATTATTGGGTGAAAGTGTACATGAAAAATGTCAGGAATTATAAATTCGTCATAGAGCAAAAAATCCGGGAAATATTCATGGGCCGGAAAAAGAGCCTTTCACCCATTCCACAAGATATGTTGGATGAACTATATAACTATTTTATAGGAGGTGCAGTTTTTGACTTTGAAAATTGTACCGTATCCTCCATCCATACAGGCGTGAGAATTTTCCCGGCTAGAAATCTTGGTTTTCGTGCGGATGATATTCATAGCGAATTGGATCGTCAAAGGAACATTGCAGGAACGGGAAAATATTTAGAATACAATCCCAAAACGAAAAAGTGGGCATTGATATAGAGACTGAAAAGTCCAATGGAAAAAGAACTCACATAAATGAGAAAAGGAGTATATGAGATGAATGAAACGTTAAAAGTAATAGCTGAACGGTATTCCTGCCGCAATTATAAGGATGAAATACCGTCAGATGAAATCCTTGAAGCCATTGCCGAAGCTGCAATACAGGCTCCCAGCGGTATGAACCGTCAGGCATGGCGAGTTATCGTTGTAAAAGACAAAGAGTTGATACATGACATGGAAACCGAGGGAATGTCCTATCTTGCAAACATGGAAGACAAATCTTCTTATAATAGGATCATGGAACGCGGCGGAAGATTGTTCTACGGCGCCCCTTGTATGATTGTAGTCCCCATTGATCCAGCGCAATATGCTCCCGCATTGATCGATTGTGGTATCTTATGCCAGAATATCACATTGGCTGCCACTTCGCTGGGAATAGCCAATATTATGTGCGGATTTACTGGATTGGCCTTTGCCAGCGGTGTTCGTGCAGAAGAATTCAGCAAACGATTGGGGTTTCCTGATGGTTATGCGTTTGGTTGTTCGGTGTTGCTGGGATACGCAAATGAAACAAGAGCGCCTCATATCCCCGATAAGGAGAAAATTACCTTTATTGAATAATGCGCAGAGAGGACAAGTCAAATGGCAAAGAAGCGATTGATCATGATTCTGGCAGTAGTGACTCTGTTTTGTGCAAGCGGCTGCAGA
>DKLE01000214.1 GCA_002455605.1 Firmicutes bacterium UBA6648 | reverse complement strand
CATTCTAACTTGACGCAATCGTGAACAGGAGAGGTACTAGCTTTTGTTCAAGAAATATGGTATACTGTTGAAAAGTCGGAAAGCCATGTGATGAGGTGAATGATATTGAAGAAATCCATTGAAAGCAGGATAGAAAGAATAAATGGAACAATGGCTATTGAAGGAATGCCGTTAACAAATGAAGATAAGCAAAGAATTGCCAAATTGTTATCCGGAAAAATTTCATATGAGAAGGGGAAAGCGGAAATTATTGCTCAAATTAAATTGAGGAGATCGCAGGATGGACGAAATCTATGATTATAGTTTTCAAAATGATGATAAATATTGTTATCCAGATTCCAATGTATTGCGCAATAAATTTAATATCAAGGATTTAGAAGAATTACATCGGGCAGAAAGGGAACTGACTGCTTTTGCCATTGCTCATTATGAATTGGAGCCAATTGGTGGAAGCTTTGATTTAAAGCATCTGCAGAAGATTCATAAGGGAATTTTTGGAGATATTTATGATTGGGCAGGGGAATTCAGAACTGTAAATATTTCAAAGGGAACTTTATTTTGTCTCTCTCAAAATATAAATGATTTTGGAAATAATATATTTGAACAATTGAAGAATGAAAACTATCTTTTGATGAATAAACAGGAGCACGTTACAGAACGTCTTGCCCGCTATTTGGGCGAAATAAATATGCTTCACCCCTTTCGAGAGGGAAATGGCAGGGCACAGCGAATGTTCATACAATATTTAGCGGGTGTCTGCGGCTATGATCTACATTTTACCGGAGTTTCCCGCAGAGAAATGATTGAAGCCAGTTATTCAGCGGCCAATTGTGATTATTCATTGCTGGAGAGCTGTTTAGAAAAAAATATTACCCCCTTAAGTAAAGAAGAGCAGATTGAATATATTAATAAAGTTTGTACAAAAGAATTACGTAAATATATATTGAATTTAATCTAAAAATATCAACAAAAAATCTCAGAGTAGTCTGAGATTTTTTTTAAATGATTGAGCAGCTAGGCTGCAGATCCAGGATGGCTCCAAAGGTCTGAGACGCTGTGGTAAAGCATATAAAGGCTAAAAGCTCTGCAATTTCTTCCTCTTTAAATTCTTTTTTTAGTTTGTCGAACTTATCAATTGGCTGCCGTTTAGAAATCTTATCTGCTATTTCTACAGCCATGGATATCTTTAAATCTGCAATTTTTTCGGATGGTTTTCCTCTAGCCATACAGTATTGGCACCCGTTGTTGAAGGCGAGAGTTCGCCTTACTTCTTCTTTCAGCTCAGCCGTGAAGGTATGGCTTTGGTAAAAACATTCTTCTAATGAAGTCCAGTTTCTTAGTATGGAATCATTATGTCCTAATAATTGTTGAAATGGTGAAGAGCCATTTTTTGAAAAAGCTATTTTTGTCATACTATTTCTCCCTTAAAATTATTTTTTTTATATTTATATTATACAAATTAATTAATGAAATTTGTATTCTGTATGATATGTTATATAATGATAAGTATATCGTATGAAATAAAATTTAAGAGGAAAGGGTATCGAATGAAAATAGACGAAATTGATTTGTTGATTTTACAGGAATTGCAAAAAAACAGCAGACTATCCATAAGGGAATTGTCCAAGCACATTAATTTGTCTCCTCCGGCTGTTACAGAAAGAGTAAGGAGGTTGGAGGACTGCGGAATTATAGAAGGATACACCATTAAAATTAATAAAAAGCAGTTAGGCTTTTCTGTTGACTGCATTATTAAAGTGACTATGAAAAATGGGCAGTATGAAAAATTTAAGGTATTTATTAAGAGCTATAAATACAGTGAATGGTGTTATCGAATTGCCGGGGATGCTTGCTTTTTAGTGAAGTTATCTGCTGGATCCTTAAATGATATAGAAGCATTCATAAACGAGATTTCTTCTTTTGCAATAACGGAAACTATTATAGCCTTTTCTGAAACAGATATAGATAACAATATCGATAAATTTTTTAGTGGATTCAACCGATAAAAATTACATTTTTTTACAAGGTTCAGGTGACTTTTCCAGCAGAATTAGCATATGGTAATAAGAGATTATTGATCAAGAAGAACGATTTTATGCAGATACTAATCAGAAGGGAGGTCTCCAATTAATTGAAGAACAAAACAAAGTGGTGGATTTTTACAATTACCAGTATGGCAAATTTTAGTATGACTTTTTCTCTTAATAGTATGAATCTGGCCTTACCTATACTTGCAGATGAGTTTGGAGTTTCCCAGGGAGATGTTAGCTGGCTTACCCTGGTATATTCCTTAATCCCATGCTGTATGCTATTAATTTGCGGAAAAATGGCAGACTTACACGGGTATAAAAGACAATACAAAGCAGGGTTTATTTTTTTTGCACTGGCATCCATGCTGGCCCCTATTTTATCTCATAATCTTGTTACCTTAATTGGTTTTAGAGCTCTGCAGGGACTTGGATACAGCATGCTGATTTCCATAACACAGGCAACTATTTCAAGAACTTTTGATGATGAAGAAAGAGGAAAAGCACTGGGGATTAATTCTGTTTTTGTATCTGTGGGATTTGCATCGGGGCCGACCATAGGAGGCTTCTTATTATTACATTTTTCATGGCATTCAATTTTTTATGTGTCCATTCCTTTTTGCTTAATTGGATTAATAGCAACTATTTTTGTAATGCAGGAGGATACGGTAAGGGAAGGGCAGTTAAAGCTGGATTGGCTGGGAGGAATGTTGTTTGCCGTATCCATTGGAACACTGGCGGTGGGATTAAATTTCAGTGATGATTGGGGAGTAAAGTCACCCGCATTTTTTTCATGTATTATAATTTTTATTTTAGCAGGGGGATTATTTGTCTGGAGGGAAAGTGCAGCCCAGGTGCCTCTGATGCCACTCCATTTATTTAAGAATAAAACGTTTTCTCTTGCTAATACTACTTGTATTTTATCCTATATGACCCAGCAGCTGACAGCGTACCTATTTCCTTTTTTTCTGATAAATATTCTGGACCTTAATACCGATAAAGCAGGATTAGTTTTGCTGGCTTCCCCTATAGCCATGATGATCACCTCTCCGTTAGGAGGGAGCTTTTCAGACAAATACGGAACACGGCCGCCAGCAATAGCAGGCTTGATATTAATTGCATTAAACTGCATTTTGGTGGGATTCTTTAAGGAAAATATGAACCTTTTATTAGTTATACTTGTCTTAGTCATGGTAGGGTCCGGCAACGGATTAAGTGTATCGGCTATTAATTCTTCAATTTTAGGTTCCGTTTCTAGGGATTTTTCAGGAGTGGCTTCAGGAATGCTGGCAACTATGCGGAATATAGGAAATACCTTTGGAACAGCAATTGGAAGCGTCATGCTGATTACAAGGCAGATTCATTACGCTTCAAATATTGGATTGGATGAGAAGGAAATTTATTTATATGCTCAAAGAGATACCTTTTTTATTGGGTTCGTCATTTCTGTTCTGGCAATATTTCTTATTATCAATATTCCCCATCAAAGAAAGGGTAAAATAGCTGAAGAAAGAAGAGGTATTACAGAAAAATAAATATGGAAAGAAGACCGGCAATAGCCGAGCCGAAAACATTAAATATTAAATCAAAATCAGTATCAGCCAGCCCGTGCTGACATTTCATTTTTTTAGAAAAAGAATCATGGATAAATTCAGCAATTTCAAACAATACACCAATGGTTATTCCAAGTGTTGTCACAAGTAAAAACGTATATACCCAAATCTCGTTCATGAACGGTATGATATGATTTAGAATAGAAAAGGCTAAAAGTGCAAAAGAGAAGGCTCCAAATAAATGCAGATACCTGTCATATGTTTTGGATTTAAAATAAAAATTTAAGTATGTTCCCACGAAAGAATGGCCGATAACGGTGAGAACCGAGCATGTGAGAATAAAACTCATTATATTTAATTCAGAGAAATGCTCATAGAGCAAAAAAGGTAAAACAACAGCATAAATCAGTAAATTTTCAAAGGCCTTGCCTTTAATATTTTTTCGAAAATAACTGATGATTAAATAGATCTGAAAGAGGGATATAATTGAGATATTTAATATAAAAAAATATTGATCGGACATAATAACTCCTTGGATAATTTTGATATTATCATTTGTTTATATGGTTAAAATATACATGCTTTCATGGATAAAAGCCGTAGTAATAAAATGTCAAGACTTTTTCTTAGAAAAATATGGAGTATACTGTTATATATAATTCATGGATGGGGGAAAAAAGAAATGATTAAATGTACACACTGTATACGATATTTTGTAATGAATTTAAGCGATGTGGTGGAAAACGGCTATGTAAGATGTCCATACTGTGGTGAACTGATTAAATTGTAACACAATTCCTATTGTTAATATGTAGTTTATATAAAGATAGATTAGCAGAAAAATATAGCAAAAAAAGATACTGTTTTAAAATATATAATTTATAATTATGTGTTTTTAAGCAGTATTTTTTATTATAATGCTCTTAGGAATGTAGTTTAAGAAGCAGTGGAAACATTTTCGAATCTGCATATAGGAGTTGATGAGAATGAAACAGATACCTAATATTCCCTATCATTTCATTTTCCTAGTGGATATTATTCTGGATTACTGCTATAGCATTAATCCGATTAGTGTCCCTGGCAGTCGGTTATGTTAAATATAAAGATTTATCTTTTTTACACACCTACGCCAATAAAGCAGCGGGAGCAGTATTATTTCTGTTTCCTTTTCTTTATTCTATCTATGGACAAGATATAAGTGCGGCAGTGGTATGCAGTACAGCAACTATTTCAGCCATAGAAGAATTGATTATCACCCTAACCGAGAAAGAATTACAAAAAGACAGGCGATGTTTTTTTATGAAATGAGTATATGAGAGTCTGTATCAATAAAGATGCTGCAACATATTATAAAGGGTAAAATAAAATACGGAGGAGTTTTAAATGTCAGATTATATCATTAAAACGGACGACAGCTTAATTGTTGTAACAAAACAAAAGCAGATGCCGGTTATACATTCAGTGAGCGTCGACACTGAGGATTCTACTTATATACGGAAATTGATCAATACCATGCAGCTGCAACCTGTTCCAAGACAAATAATGGCTATAGAGGCTAATGCGGAAGCGATAGTGGATAATATTTATATAGAGGAATGGGGAGATGCCATCAACAATATAAATACTATAAGAGTAAATATGAATGAATTGATGCCTGTCCTTCAAGAAAATTCTGTACCAAATGAATTAATTTCTAATATGAATGCCGCAATTACCAGGCTTAATCAAGCTGTAATGCAGCAAAATACACAACAGGCCATTACTCAAGCAAATCAAATTATGATGTACGTTGCCGATATGCTGGATTACTTTGATGTTATGGTACCGACCGATTTAAATCGATTAAATTTTTTTGCGAGACAGATTATAATAGAAGCAGAAAATAATAATTGGGATCAAGTAAATGCAAATTATTTAGAAGCTAATCAAGTTTGGGAACGGCTAAAGCCAGAATTAGGAGAGCAGTATAGCAATGATGTCAATGAATTTGATTTAGCACTCAGTAATTTAGCAGAACCAATAGACAGCAGAAATTATCAAATGACGGTTGACAATGCCAATATATTGCTGGATAGATTAGATTTTTTGTCTAATGATTTTGCAGAACAAAATTTTCCGCCTGAGACCCCACCACAAAATACATCGCCGCAAGCATAGCTGCAAAACACCCAACTCAACAGGCAATGATTCAGTGACATATAAAAAAGGTACATACATTCTGTGCATGAAGCTTTTTAGGTAGAAACTAAAAACTTGCAGAAGAAGTATGTACTTCTTTTTTTAATTATGTTTACTATTAGATGTTATGGTGAATACTGATAGAGAGGTGATTTTATGAAATCTATTTGGAGAGATGATATTGAAATATCTGAAAGAGAACGTTTAAATGGGGATATTAAAACTCAAGTTGCTGTGATAGGGGGCGGGTTAGCTGGAATCCTGACCGCGTATTTTTTGTACAAGCAAGGAAAAGAAGTAGTTGTTTTGGAGGCAAAGAATATAGGAAGCGGTCAAACTCAGAATACTACTGCAAAAATTACGGGACAACACAATTTAATATATAATACTTTAATACAGGATTTTGGTCTAGAGAAAGCAAGGCAATATGCAGACGCAAACAAAAAGGCAATTTTAGAATATAAGAGAATTATTGAGGAAGAAAAAATTCATTGTCAGTTTAAAGTATGTCCTGCATATTTATATTCACAAGAGAGCAGCCAAAGCTTGGAGCAAGAAGCACAAGCAGCCAAACAGGCAGGACTGGATTGCTCATTGACGACCGAAACCAATTTACCTTTTCCGGTCAAAGCCGCATTACGGTTCAATTCTCAGGCACAGTTTCACCCATTGGCTTTTCTTAAAGCAATAGCTGAGCCATTGACGATTTATGAGAATACAGCTGCAGAACAATTGGACGGCAATTGTGTAGTTACTAAATACAGTAATGTAACTGCAGAGCATATTGTAATTGCGACACACTATCCGTTTTTAAATGTGCCTGGTTATTATTTTATGCGTATGCATCAAGAACGTTCCTACGTAATCGCATTAAAAAATGCTATGCAGATTAACGGCATGTATCTCAGTGTTGATAAAGGCGGATACTCGTTTCGTAACAGTGGTGATCTGCTAATTCTAGGAGGAGGACAACACAGAACCGGAGAGAATTCACTTGGCGGACAATATAGTAAACTCAGGGATGCAGCAAAGAAATTTTTTCCGGAAAGCATAGAAGTGTCTCACTGGTCTGCACAGGACTGCATGACGCTTGATAATGTGCCATACATTGGACAATTTTCATCGTCTACACAAAACTGGTATGTAGCAACCGGTTTCGCTAAATGGGGAATGACTAACTCCATGATATCAGCTATGATTATATCGGATGGAATTCTAGAAAGACAAAATAGTTTTGCTCCTATATTTTCACCCCAGAGATTTAAGTTTTCTGCTTCAGCAAAAACACTGGTTGAAGATGGAATTCAGGCAGTTAAGGGTTTAATGACTGAAATATTTACTTTACCGGAAGAAGAAATCAATCAATTACCAAAGGGACATGGTGGTATAGTAGAATATAAAGGACATAAGGTTGGGGTTTATAAAGATGAGACTGGAAAAGCGTATATCGTATCTACCAGGTGCACCCATTTAGGCTGTCAGCTGGAATGGAACCCTGATGAATTAAGCTGGGACTGCCCTTGTCATGGATCAAGATTTGATTATAAAGGTAATTTGATTAACAATCCTGCAATGGAAAATCTTAATACGATTAAATAGAAAAATATAAATCTAAGATTAATTTAATTTAGCCGTATAATTAGTTGATTTTTAAGGATACTAATTATTGTAAGATTTATATTATGGAGGGAATATATGAAATTCAATTCGGAAGATTACTTAAAAAAGGCTTTATTGGAAACCCAGGAAAGAGTTAGAGATTTTATGGATATCTCGTATGAAGTGGATAATCCTGAAGTACAGGAATTTCTTCGTGATTTTGCCAAAACAGAAGGATTGCAGGCAAAGAAGATTAAAGACTATCTAGAAGAGGGAAAGATTTATTAAAATTAATTGCAATATTTAAGCTCCTAAAGAATATTTATCCTTAAAACCGTAAATTACTTTAGAAATAAAGTAGCAAACATTACTCATTTTAATTAGTATTGTTTGCTATTTTTATGTTGTTTTTATGTGGAGAATAAAAATAAAATGACTAAATTTTAGAAAATAAATTGATTCTGTTGTTTTTACAACGATTATTTTTCCCATTTCTGTGTATAATTCAAATATCAAATCAATAATTCAATCAAAAATACTTAAATTTTACGGTTAGCATTAATTTTTTGTGTATCTATGTATGATTTAATGAAAGTGATGGATAATATAAGATTAGTACAACTGTAAATATGATTAAACTTATGGAGGTTTATATTATGGCAATAACAAAAGATATGACCATTGGAGAAGTGGTAAGAAATCATCAGGAAACAATTAGTATATTAATGGAGTTCGGTATGGGTTGCATAGGCTGCCCGTCTGCACAGTCAGAAACTTTAGAGGAAGCTGCTGCTGTCCATGGTATAGATGTTGACAAGCTGGTAGAGAGTTTAAACAAAGCTTTATAAACCAATACTAGGAGGAAAAGGAATGAGTCTGTTTTTAGGTAAAATACATTATTGGCTCTATAATAAAATCCTGTGGGCGGAGAAAGCGGAAGAAGAAATAATTGACTGGGCAAAAGATAATAGTCTGCCGGTTGAGCAATGGATTCAACAGTATATGGAAGAATACGGACAGCCCACAGGCAAACATGCTTTGGAGGAGATTATTGATCAGTCAAATATTCATGGTTGGCTTCAAGAACGAATTAAAAGTGCTGAATTAAGACAAGCGGCCTTAATTACCAAGATTTTAGAAAACAATCAGGATTACAAAAAAGAGCTGGTAAATATATTTCAAGAACAGGGAAAGGCTGCTGCTCATGAATACGCTCAGCATCCGGATTCACCCGAAGGCATGTTTCATGCAATAAATGATTTCATTTTGGAGGGTATGCCCTGTGACCGAGCCAGCGAAGTGCTATCCAGTGATAAAAATGAAATCGTTTGGAAAATATCTACCCAGCTGCATGAGCCTTATTGGATTCAAGTGAAAGGTGATATTAAAAATTTCTACGATTTACGTGATGCATGGATATCCTCATTTATTGAGACTTTAAATTCTGATTTTAGTTATAATAAAACGGAGGATGGTAAACATATCATAAAAAAGGGCTAGGGAGGATAAAAAGATATGAATTATATCGAAATGATGGTGGAAGAACACACAAATATTAAAAGAATGCTTTCGGTGATTCGTAAATACTGCTATAAAGTACTAAAAAATGAAGAGCTGGATTATGAAGACTTTTTTATGTTAATTGACTTTGTCAGAAACTATGCCGATAAACACCATCATGGAAAAGAAGAAAAGCTTCTGTTTGACATGATGATGAAGGAGCTTGGTCCGACTGCAGAAAAGCTGGTTAGAAATGGTATGTTGGTGGAACACGATTTGGGAAGATTGCATATGCAGGAATTGGAGACCGCAGTGAAGAAAGTAATAGAGGGTGATGATGAAGCAAGACTGGATGTTATCGCCAATGCTATTTCTTATACACACTTACTTCATAGACATATTGACAAAGAGGATAATGTAGTTTACCAATTTGCGCAGAAAAATTTATCAGCTGAAACGCAGGAAATGCTTGAAAGAGAATGCAGACAGTTTGAACAAGACGCAAAAGATAAGAATATACAGAAAAAATATCTGGATATGATTATTCAATTTGAAGATAAAGTACAATAATACAATTTTCTATATAAAAATGTGTTAAAACACTTGCATTTTTTCTTAAGATGTGGATATAATAAAGAAAAGGATTGTCGCTTCGACAATGGCGGTTAGTCCAAATACTGAGATTTAAAAAACCGTCTAAATTGTGAGTTTAGGCGGTTTTGCATTTATTTACGCTTGTGAATACACAAGGAAACAATGGCTACAAT
>DKLE01000077.1 GCA_002455605.1 Firmicutes bacterium UBA6648 | reverse complement strand
TGCGCCTTCGGACGCAACAAAAATTATTTATGAACATTTAGGGATATAAATTGTAACAAAATCGGCACCTTTTCATATTATGTATTAATAATAGTGGAGGTGTATCTGTTTTGGAATCATATCATATACGGGGCGGCAACAAGATTAGTGGTGAATACAGTGTAAAAGGAGCCAAGAACGCTGCACTGCCAATTTTGGCGGCCACCATATTGTGTGGAGCTGAATGTCAACTTTCCAATATTCCGCAAATTACTGATGTTTATAGCATGAAAAATATATTGAATGAATTGGGATGTAAGACAGACACAAGCGACGAAACGGTAATCGTCAACTCAAGGGGGCTGGTGGCTGACACCATTTCCTTGGAGCGGATGCGAGAAATGAGGTCATCCGTTTTTTTGTTGGGTGCGTTGCTTGGAAGATGTGGGAGTGCAGTAATTAGCCAGCCGGGAGGATGCAACATAGGAAGCAGGCCAATTGACTTGCATTTACATGCTTTGCGGATGTTGGGAACAGAAATAACAGAGAAAGATGATGTGATAATATGCAAAGCAAGTAAACTGCGAGGTGCCACGATTGATTTCTCCTTTCCCAGCGTGGGAGCTACTGAAAATGCCATAATGGTGGCCTCTACCGCAGAAGGCCATACCGTATTAAATAATTGTGCAATGGAACCTGAGATTTGTGATCTGCAAGATTTTTTGAATTCTTGCGGGGCCAATATACAGGGGGCAGGAACAAAGACCATACATATTGAAGGCTGCGCCCAATTGCACGGAGGAATCCATAGAATTATACCAGATAGAATTGAATGTGGTACATATCTTACGGCCGTCGCAGCCACAGGCGGTGAAATTGTTTTAAATAATGCTGAAAGCCGGCACCTGAAAAGTATTTTAGAAAAGCTCAGAGAAACTGGTTGCACAGTAGGGGTAAAAAGAGATAAAATATATCTTAAAGCATGTGATAAATTAAGAGCTTTAGATAAAATAATAACCGGACCTTATCCTGAATTTCCTACTGATCTGCAGTCACCGTTTTTAACCATGTTAACATTGGCAGATGGAATAAGCTATGTTGAGGAAACTATTTTTGAAAATCGATTTGCTTTTACCAATGAATTAAAAAAAATGGGAGCAGACATTTACATTGAAGATAATCATGCATTGATAACAGGAGTAAATAAATTACACGGATGCAGAGTAGCTGCTACGGATTTAAGGGGCGGAGCTTCCTTAGCTGTTGCAGGGCTCATGGCTGAAGGAGAAACTGTTGTTGAAGGCATAGAACATATAGAGAGAGGATATGCAGATTTTTCTCAGACATTAAGAAGTCTGGGTGCAGATATTAGGAAAACAAATGGCTGATAAACTTAGAAAGAAAAAAAAACGAAAGAAAAAAAACTATCTCCTAAGGTTATTAGTAATAATAGCTGTAGGAGTTGGTTTATATTTTTTGATTAACTCTGAACTGTTTCATATTGACTCAGTAGAAATAGAAAATAACAATTACTATACCGTTGAACAGGTAAAGGAAAAAGCAGGCATAAAAATAGGAGAGAATATCTTTCGATTAAAGAAGAACTCAATAAAGGACAAGCTCCTTAAAGATCCTTACTTTGAAAATGTTTTAATAAAAAGGAAGCTGCCGTCAACCGTAATCCTTGATGTTACGGAAAGAACGGAAAAAGCAGCAGTGTTTAACAAAAATGCATATATTATTATCGATGCCAATGGTTTAGTGCTTAGAACTGCTGATAAGGCACCTAAAATTACCGTGATTGAAGGTCTGACCGTAAAAAGGGCGAAAGCAGGCAAACCATTGGAAATCGAGGAAAATTCCATATTGACGGACACGCTTAATATGCTTAAGTCTATGGAAGATTCGGATCTGTTTTTTAAAAAAATAGAAATTTCCAATGTGATTATAAAAGCGCATATCTATGATCAGCTGATCTGTGAGGGAACTCCTAAAAATTTGGGGGAAAGTATAAAGAACGGAAATTTGGAAACGGCGCTTTATGAAATGTATAGTAAGGGAATTGAAAGAGGCATTATTAAAATCGGAACGGATAATTACTGTTCCTTTGATCCAAATGTAGAGTAGGAGAAGAAAGATGAAAAAGTACAGTGGGTTAATTGTTTTAGGCATACTGGCTCTGTTTATTGGGCTTATTTTGTCGATTCAGTTACGAATGACTGCCGGCAGTGACCAGGGAGGCCTTGTTCCTTTAGCAAAAGTAAGAGGCTATGAAGCAGAACTGAAAATGGTAAAAGACGAAAAAGAATCAGTGATGCAGGAACTGATGGAATTGGAGGCCCGTCTGAACTCTATAGAAGGCGAGAAGGCAGAGGAAGATGAATTTATAAACGGCCTTGTTTCTGATTTGGAAAAGTATAAGATGTCCTCCGGGGTACTGGATGTGAAAGGCCCCGGTGTTTTGATCACAATTAAAGATCCCATTGTAACTGACGAATATGAACAGGACTTCAGTCCAATCATGTACAATTATGAACTCCTTTTAAGCTTAGTTAATAAATTAAAAGAAGCCGGTGCAGAAGCTGTTTCTATTAATGAACAAAGAATTATGGCTACCACAGAGGTCAGCATGGCCGGAAGCAATGTGAATATAAACGGAACGCCTACGGCTCCTCCGTATTATGTAAAAGCCATCGGAAATCCGGAGACCCTTCATGACGCGGTCAATATCAGAAGCGGGATCATTGAAACAATGAAAATGAAGTACAACTTAATTGTTTCTACGGAAAGAAAGCAGAACATGGTTATTCCCAGATATACAGGAACGATTAAATTTAAATATGCTAAACCCGTTGCTGAGGATGAAAAAGCTGAATAGCGGGTGGGTGCAGTATGAGAAAAAGAATGATTTGGGTAGCTTTTATTGTTTGTACGATAATTGGTATTGGGCTTGCGTGTCAAATGAAGATCAGCGATGGACAAAGGCTTTATGTGTCTCCTAAAACAATTGAAGATTATAAAATCACCATAAACAGTGAGAAGGAAGAGATCAAAAAATTGCAGGCAATGGTTGAGGAGACGGAAGAGAAGCTTACTAATTATCAAATGGCCGAACAGCCGGGAGAACAGTCTCAGGAGGCTTTTGAGCAAAGCCTTTCCGATGAGGTGGAAAAATATAAAATAGCCAGCGGCAAGGTACAGGTAAAGGGAGCCGGAGTAGAGGTCGTTGTCGACGACGGAACCAGGGAGCTTTACTTAGGTGAAGATGTTAATAATTTACTTGTGCACGACATGGATATTGTCATGATAATAAATGAATTGAATCGATGCGGGGCAGAAGCTGTTTCTGTAAATGGCCAGCGGATTACGGCCAATACTGCAATTTCCTGTTCCGGATATACCGTTCGAATCAATGGGGAAGTATATGCCAGGCCTTTTAAAATCAGGGCTATAGGAGATGGAAAAAGAATGGCTGCGGCACTTGTGGATCCCGATGGATACGGTACATCGCTTAAAAACTGGGGAGTTCAGTTTGAAGTGAGGTTAAAGGATGATATTACCATTGATGCAGTTTCTAAGAATTATATATATCGATATATGAATAAGCTTCAAGGGGAGGTAAAAAATTGATTTTTGCAGTAGTAATAGGCTTGGCAGTTGGCCTGGCGTTAGGTTTTGGTTTGGATATTTCATATCCTGCAGAGTACTCTTTTTATATAACGATGGGGCTTCTGGCTGCCATGGACTCTATTGTAGGGGCTATTCGTTCCATGATGGAGGAGAGGTATAATAATCTTATTTTCATTTCCGGTTTTATTACTAATGCTTTATTGGCAATGGTTTTAACCTACGTAGGAGATAAATTAGGGGTACCGTTATATTTTGCCGCGATATTTGTTTTTGGAGGCAGATTGTTCAATAATTTAGCCGTTATTCGAAGGCTTGCCATCGACAAATACTTTGAAAGAAAAAATCGAAAAAGCGAACTAAAAAATGATCAAAATATTGAGGAATAATAGTGCAAACATACATTGTATATGGTATAATAAAGCATTAATATGTATTTTAATTTTGTGCTATAGTGACAGGAGGTTACTTTATAATGCTGCAGTTTGAAGTAAATGAACAAAATGCTGCCCAAATAAAGGTTATAGGTGTTGGCGGCGGTGGCTGCAATGCTGTAAATCGAATGATTGAAAAAGGCCTAAAGGGCGTTACTTATATGGCTGTTAATACGGACAAGCAGGCTTTAGTAGGAAGCTTAGCGGAAACAAAGATTCAGATTGGTGAGAAGCTGACCAAAGGACTGGGAGCGGGAGCCAATCCGGAAATCGGACAAAAAGCCGCAGAAGAAAATATTGAAGATATCTCAAAGTTTATCCAAGGCTCGGATATGGTGTTCATTACCGCAGGTATGGGGGGAGGCACAGGAACTGGTGCTGCTCCGGTCATTGCAAAGATTGCTAAAGATATGGACATCCTTACCGTAGGAGTGGTTACGAAGCCTTTTACATTTGAAGGCAAGAGAAGAAGACAGCATGCGGAATTGGGTATAAGCTTATTGAAAAAATATGTGGACTCCCTTGTAGTAGTTCCCAATGACCGATTGCTGCAGGTGGCTGAGAAGAATACATCTATGCTTCAAGCCTTCAGCATGGCGGATGAAGTATTAAAACAAGGTGTACAAGGTATTTCAGACTTAATCGCAGAAGCAGGATTGATTAACTTAGACTTTGCGGACGTGAAAACCGTTATGAGTGACAGAGGGATCGCTCATATGGGCGTGGGCAGAGCCGCCGGCGACAATCGAGTGGAAGAGGCTGTTAAAAATGCTATCGAAAGTCCTCTGCTGGAAACATCAATTGATGGAGCAAAGGCTATTATACTTAACATAATGGGCGGTTACGACATGGGTATGTTGGAAGTAAGTCAGGCAGCGGCCCAGATTGAGGATGCAGCGGGAGAAGATGCAATTGTAATCTTCGGTGCATCGATTAAAGAAGAGCTTCAGGATGAAATTCTGGTTACAGTTATTGCTACGGGCTTTGAACAAAGGCCAAGCGAGGCAGCATCCGGATTATTACGGCCTGCCAATCAGACATCCGATCAGGATACGGCAGAAGCTGCGGCTGCTGAAACTCAAAACAAAGAGGATGACTTATTGTCAGGTGGAGATACTGACTTCGTAATACCGTCTTTTTTGAATAGAGAAAGAAATGGTTTTTAAACAATCAACAGAAAGCCGGTATAACAACCGGCTTTTTCTTTAATAATGAGCAAATAATAATTGACAGTTTTGGGGTATTATGAAAAAAATTACGTCTAGTGATAATAAAACTTTTAAAATGTGTATTCAGCTGCAAAGCAGAAATATAGAGACAAGCTGAG
>DKLE01000116.1:6832-9090 GCA_002455605.1 Firmicutes bacterium UBA6648 | reverse complement strand
CACCCGGAGAAGATTACGGCAATCCATCGCATGTATGTAGAAAGCGGTGCGGATTTGATTTATGCCAACACTTTCGGAGCTAATGCACATAAATTAGATGGATTTGGCTATACCGTGGAAGAAGTGATTACCGCAGGGGTAAGAGCAGCTAAAGCCGCCTGTGAAGGTGCAGCAGCCTTAGTCGCATTGGATATAGGGCCTTTAGGGGAGCTTTTGGAGCCCACAGGGACTTTATCTTTTGAGGAGGCCTATGAATTGTTTAAGGAAATGGTAACAGCAGGAAGCAGTGCCGATGCTGATGTTATCGTTTTTGAAACCATGACCGATTTATATGAGGTAAAAGCCGGTGTTTTAGCGGCAAAAGAAAATTCTAATTTACCCATTATGGTATCTATGACGTTTGAGAGTAATTCCAGGACTTTTGCAGGGTGCACCGTTGAAGCCATGGCCATGACTTTGGAGGGTCTGGGAATTGATGCTGTAGGTATCAATTGCTCATTAGGCCCGAAAGAAATACTTCCGATTGCGAAAGAGCTTTGTGACAATACTCGATTGCCGATTTTCGTGAAGCCAAATGCAGGACTTCCTAATTTGAATACCGGAAGCTATGATATCGATCCCGCTGAATTTGCGGATCAAATGCTTGCCTATCATGAAATCGGCATTTCGATGCTTGGAGGCTGCTGCGGAACCACCCCGGATTATATAAAGGCTATTGTAACGAAATTCCAAGGCTTAGAGACAAAAGCTTATGAAAAAGAGCAGAGATATACACCGAAATTGAGAGCATGCTCGCCTACTTTATCGGTTACAGTGGATCATGTGACGATAGTAGGAGAGACAATCAATCCCATGGGAAGAAAGTTTATTAAGCAAGCTTACTTGAATGAAGATATGGACGTTATTCTTGCCTGTGGTGTAGAGCAGGTAGAAAACGGAGCGGAAATTCTAGATGTCAATGCAGGTATGCCGGGTATAGACGAGAGGCTAATGCTGCCGAGGGTGGTGAAGCTGCTACAGTCCGTTGTAGATGCTCCTATATTATTGGATTCACAAAATCCGGAAGCCTTGGAAGCAGCTTTACGAGTTTATAACGGGAAGCCAATGATAAATTCCACCAATGCAGACAGTGATTTGATGGACAGAATTTTACCTCTAGCCAAAAAGTATGGTGCAGCTATTGTAGGACTTACTTTAGATGAAGAAGGCATACCGGAAACGGCAGAAAAGCGTTTTGAATTGGCAGAGAGAATTGTTGAAAGAGCTCTTTCTTATGGAATTCCCAAGGAAGATTTAATCATTGATTGCTTGACGCTGGCAGCTTCTGTTCAGCAAAAAGAAGCCTCTGAAACGCCTAAGGCTATAAAAATGATAAAGGATCAGCTTGGAGTAAAAATCTTACTTGGAGTATCTAATATTTCCTTTGGATTACCTCAAAGAGAAATTATCAACCGCAACTTTTTAGCAGTGGCCATAAATGCCGGGCTTGATATGCCAATCATGAATCCCATGGATGAAGGAATGAAGGAAGCTATTTATGCCCATAATGTTTTGTCTGGATATGACGAAGGGTGTAAGAATTATATAGAAAAGTATGCAAAGACTCCAGAGCGGGATAAGCAAAACAAAGACAAGAAAAATGACAGCTCTGATACAGATATTGCCCATGCTGTGCGAAAGGGCCTTAAAAATGAAACAAAGCTTGCCACGGAACAGCTGCTTGAATCTATGGAAGAAATGGAAGTTATCAATCAGAAATTAATTCCTGCTTTAGACGCTTTAGGAACACTTTTTGAAAAGGGAGATATTTTTTTACCCCAGTTAATTCAGGGAGCTCAGGCTGCCCAGGCAGGCTTTGAGGTAGTAAACAGAAGATTGGCTGCTAAGGATACCGAGACGGTGAACCGAGGCAAAATTGTCTTGGCAACAGTGAAAGGCGATATCCATGATATTGGAAAAAACATTGTAAAGATTATTTTACAAAACTATGGCTATCAGGTTATTGATCTGGGAAGGGACGTTCCAATCAATTCAGTAGTAGAAGCGGTGAAAAAGCACGAAGCCAAGCTGGTAGGTCTGAGTGCTCTAATGACTACTACCTTGAAGAGTATGGAAGAAACTGTAGAAGCCATTCATAAAGAACAGCTGGATTGTAAAATTATAGTCGGTGGTGCAGTTTTAACAGAAGACTATGCAAAATCAATCAAAGCAGATTACTACGCAAAGGATGCAAAGAAATCCGCAGATATTGCAAAAGA
>DKLE01000116.1:1653-6665 GCA_002455605.1 Firmicutes bacterium UBA6648 | reverse complement strand
AAATTAAATAAAATTATAGACACAAAAGCTGCTGAATTTATTTCAGCAGCTTTTGTTTATTTTCATGGTAACTAGAGAGTGACTCACTGTACGTGCTGTTTATTAAGTCAAAAGGTTACATTTTGTTTTATTCGATTAAAATTACGGGAAGATTGTTAAAAAGTACACAAAAATATACCCAAATACACCGAACTCTTATTTATCACTGCTTTGATGGGTATTTTCTTCTTCATCAATTTTAATAGCACCCACAGTCATTATTCCTACGGCAGCGACCTTAGCTAAAGTTTTCGCTCCGTGTTTAATTTTCTCGGTATCCCGCGCTTTAACTCCTTCCAGAATTTCTCCGCTGTTGCTGGCTACCAGTTTAAAATTATTGACAAAGTTACCGACGACTTTGCTTCCGCCTTCTTTTAAATCTTGAACACCTTCACCAACCTTATCTGGATTTTTAGTTATTTTGCCGGTGATTACCTCAGTTGTACCGCTGGCGATGTCTCCTGCAATGGAGCCTGTATATATGGTAGAATCTATAATACTGGAACCTATGCTGTCGATTATTTTTATATCTGCAACCTTTCCTACGACAGATAATGTGCCGCCTATAACACCACCTACGGCAGCGCCGGCTATAATTCCGGCTTTCTTTAGTGAGTCCATGAAGCACCTCCTCTATAACTGTATTTGTTTCTTTATATTATAATCAGTATATAACAAAAATATTAGTTGGTCAAAGAAGAGAATCATGTTATACTATGCGTAATATAATATAATGATATTTTATTAACAAACTAATTTATAAAATATAAGGGGTGCATATTATGAGAATTTTTGACACGAAGGTTCAGGAGATTAAGTACAAAGTATTGTGTGAAGTGTCTAAGCAAACCTGGGAAGGACAGGATTCCTTTGCAGTATTTAATGATATAGCCCGTGTTATAGTGGGAAAGGACGAACCCACTATGAGGTGCTGCATATATAAGGAAAGAGCAATCGTTGCAGAGCGTATTCGCATTGCATTGGGAGGTAAAAAGGAAAATCCCAATATTGTTGAGGTTATTGATATTGCCTGTGATGAATGTCCGGAAGCGGGGCATGTGGTGACAGACCTGTGCAGAGGCTGTATCGCTCATAGATGCCAGGATACCTGTAAACTCGGTGCCATAAGCTTCGACCACCATAAAGCTAAAATAGATAAAAACAAATGCGTGGAATGTGGAAGATGTGTTTCAGCCTGCCCATATAATGCAATTAATAATTTCATCAGACCTTGTGAGAGAGCCTGCAAGGCAAAGGCGATACATATGGGAGAAACAGGAGAAGCTACGATAGACTCTGACAAATGCACTTCCTGTGGTGCCTGCGTTTATAAATGTCCCTTTGGTGCGGCGGTGGATAAATCCTTCATAGTGGATGCTATCAATATCATAAAGGAAAGCAGAAAAAGTCCGGGCTTTGAAGTCTATGCTATTATGGCACCGGCAGTGGCCAGTCAGTTTAAGTATGCCAGCTTTGGCCAGATAATCACAGCTATGAAGCAGGTGGGCTTTGATGTGGTAATGGAGACCGCCCTGGGTGCTGATATGGTAGCCTTAAAGGAAGCAGAAGAGTTAATCGAAAAGGGCTTTCTAGCAACCTCCTGCTGTCCGGCTTTTGTTAAATATATTGAAAACAATTATCCAGGATTAGTTGATAAAATTTCTGAAAACCTATCCCCTATGGCACAATTGGGAAAATATATTAAAGAGCAGGATCCCACGGCGAAAGTAATATTTGTAGGACCATGCACCGCTAAAAAGGCCGAGATAAAGAAAGAGAATGTAAAGCCTTATGTAGACTGTGTGCTGACCTTTGAAGAAATTCAAGCATTGATTGACAGCATGAATATCCGTATAGAAAATTTAGAAGAGTCTATTTTAGATGAAGCATCTAACTTTGGCAGAGAGTTCGCTTACAGCGGAGGAGTTGCCAATGCAGTCAAAGAGGCAATTTCAGAATTAGCGGAAGAGCAAGGAGAAGAGTCTGAGGCAGCAGCTTTTCAATTTAAGCCGGTTGCCTGCGATGGCATTGATAAGTGCAAGAGTGTTTTATTGCAAGCATCAAAAGGGTTATTGCCTTTTAATTTCATCGAGGGCATGGCATGTGCGGAAGGGTGTATTGGAGGAGCAGGGTGTTTGACCCATGGAGAGAAAAACAAGGCCGCTATATTGAATTATAGTGCAAAGGCTACATCTAAAAGGATTAAGAAAGAATAAAAGTAACAAATTAATTAAATGCACCTTAAATGCTGGCTTTTATACAGCATTTAAAGGTGCATTTTTTTCAGCTGATGGCTTGAGAGCTTAATGAATCGATTGCTTAGTTTGATATTCATGTAAAATTTTACAAAGCTTTGCAGCATGTAGCTCTTCATCCTCTGCAAATTTAGCAAATAGCTGTGAAACTCTTTCATCATCTTGAGTCTGCTTGGAATATTGCTCGAAGTCTTTTCCTAATTCCTGAGAGATTTCCCATGCTCTTAACAATCTGTCTCTCGTATCAACTTTTATTTTATAATTATCATCTCTGCTCATAATCGGCCTCCTTAATTTTTAGCTTTAGCATCTTTTAGAAAAATATTCTTTGTGAAGCAATACTCAGATAGGAAGAATAAGCCGTTAAATTTTGAATTTAAACAGAATAAAAACATTTAGACTTTTTTGTTTTAAGTATCAAAGAAACCGTTTAAATAATATATTGTAATATATCAACAAAAGGAGGTCGCTAAATGAGAGCGGTTAAGGCGCTTCAGGATGCTTGTATTCCCCAAAACCAGCTGCATTTAATATTTCAGTCAAGAACAATTTGGAGGGATTTATCTACTTGGATTAGAGCTTATTTAGCAAGCAAGCATGGAGGATTAGGAGATAAGGAAGCTGTAAGGGACAGGTTAGATAAAGTAATAATAAAATCTACTAATACTTTCAGTTTAATATTTGGAGAGCAGTCTGCCGATGAATATGTCAATTTTTCATCCAACTTCGTTAATAGTTTAGATGCTTTAGCTGATGCACAAATTCTTGGAGACATTGTTGCAGTAAATGAATATACAAAGCAGTTGCATGAAAACTCGGAGAAGGCAGCTGTTTTTTTGGCAACAATTAATCCCTACTGGTTAGAAAGCAGATGGAGAGATTTATTATATCAGTTTAATCAACACACCATTGATCAATCAACTACATTTTTAAATAAACAATTTACGGAAAACATCGAAATCTTTAGTAGAATTCTAGGTATTTCTTCAGCAATAGGAGATCATTATTCTCAAGGGATATTAGATTATCTGTCGTTTTCCAGTAGAAGAATGTCAGAGTAATGAGTCAAAGAGATTAGAAAGATTGATATTAATCTCTTTGTTGTAAAAGAGAAGGACAAACCCTCAGACAGGCCGATGAGGTATTTATGGCTGGGAAAAATTTAGATACACCCATCTAAAATTAGATGGGTGAGAAAACCTATTAGCACCAGCTATAAATTGTAAAACGGCCGCAATGGCAGCAACAGAAGGAACAATTGCAATGACAACAGCAACGGCAGCAATTGCAACAATTGCAGCAACCGCAACAACAACTGCAACAACCGCATTGACATGGATTACATAGTTCAAACATAATCAATACCCCCCTTCAAAAGGTAAGTATTATTATTATATTATTCAATAGTTGCTGGTAAGTGACAGCTCAATTGATATTATAACAAAGGGCTGTAATGTTACAATAAAAACAAAAGTAGCTAAAAAATGAAAAAACTAAAATACACGTCCGCAGATAATTGCGAGAACGTGTATTTTTCAATGATTTTGGTGCGCCATGAGGGATTCGAACCCCCGACCTTCATATTCGTAGTATGCTACTCTATCCAGCTGAGCTAATGGCGCATGTGCTTTTAATATGTTCTTTTTGACACGATACTTATTATACAACATCAAAATTGCAATGTCAAAGAATTTTATTGACAATTGTGCAGAAATATAAATATCTTTGTATGAAAATTTAATTGGGTGAACAAACTGTTTGTGACAAGCCCGGTTTGATGATATAATTAAACACATATATAGAAGGAAGAAGAGTTGGGAGAAATCTTTTATGGACGAGCTAAAAGAATTGAAAAGAATTCTAAAAGAAGAT
The DNA here is from genome assembly GCA_002455605.1 of Firmicutes bacterium UBA6648. Lineage (GTDB taxonomy): Bacteria > Bacillota > Clostridia > Peptostreptococcales > Anaerovoracaceae > Aminipila. The sequence goes on along the minus strand of DKLE01000116.1, from coordinate 2,499 downwards.
AGACCGAATAGCTGGGAGGACATTCCGGATATTGATCTATATATGGATCAGGTGCTTAACTATATGACCAGACAGCATATTGGACTGGAAAGCGGAGAAACCTTGACTTCTGCTATGGTCAATAATTATATAAAAAAAGAACTTTTGCCCAGAGCTAAAGGAAAAAGATATGAAAGACAGCATATTGCTTACTTAACCGCTATCTGCTTATTTAAACAGGTTTTATCGGTTGATTCTACCAAGGAGCTTCTAAATAAACAGTTATCTGATTTAGATATAAAAAGCTTCTATGAGAAATATTGTGCAAAACTGGATTCGGCTTACGATTCGGTGGCAGATAAAATAGATGAAGATATGAAGGAACAAGAGATTTGCGAGCTGGTTTTAGAACTGGCTATATCCAGTTATGCTCAGAAAATAGCATGTGAAAGCCTATTAAAATTACTCGTTTAATTATCGGTATATCTTTAAGATTTTGTGACCTTTATTAATCCCCTGACATAGTATATCTTATATAAGATTTTGACTATGAAAGGGGATTTTGTTTTGGAAAACAATACTAGTGGGCCTGCAAGAGGTGCAGTTTCGCAGAATTCCGGCGAAACATGTGCAGAGCCTTATGTAGGTATGCCCATATATTTGGATGATTCCTTCTTTGATTTCATAAACGAAGATATAGGAATCGAATGCCCAAGATCTGGCGATATGGGTGATTTCTTGGACGACATGGATGATATACAAAATATGAGACCTACAAGACCGGAGAATGGGGGAACTGCGCCAGAAACAGGAACAGGTGGAGGCAGACCGGGCAACGGAGGCACCATGCCGGAAACAGGAACAGGC
>DKLE01000116.1:0-1494 GCA_002455605.1 Firmicutes bacterium UBA6648 | reverse complement strand
AGGAACAGGCGGAGGCAGACCAGGTAATGGAGGCACTATGCCAGGAGCAGACTGTCCAGATATGAGCAATCAGATACAAATGGATTGTGCAAAGGGTTGTCCTTTGGCAATGGCTTATGTTCCTTGGCAGGTATGGCAAGATACCTATGACATGGAAAAGGGATTTATGATTGGCACCATATTCCCTGAGTTGGACTTACCTTTCTTAGGAGGTGCAGCAAAATGAACAGAAATGAATTGATGAGACGAGTACAAATGCTGAGCTTTGTGCTAGTAGACGTAAGTCTTTATTTAGACACACATCCAAGTGACAGGGCCGCATTAGGATTCTTCAATAAGTATAACGCTTTATATCAGAGTGCAAGACAAGACTATGAAATGAACTATGGGCCATTATCAATAACAGGCACCAATGATACAAATTGCTGGTCATGGATAGACGAACCATGGCCTTGGCAGAAGGAGGTTTAAGTATGTGGACTTATGATAAAAAATTACAATTCCCGGTAAATATTAAAAACCCTAACCCTGCCATGGCAAAATATATTATCACTCAATATGGCGGACCAGATGGTGAACTGGGAGCAACTTTACGATACTTATCTCAGCGTTATACAATGCCGTTTAAACAGTGCATAGGAATTTTAAATGATATCGGCACAGAAGAAATAGGGCACTTTGAAATGGTTGCCACTATTGTACATCAGCTTACAAGAGGTTTGACTATTGAACAGATTAAAGCCGCTGGTTTCGGAGATTACTTTGTAGACCATACTACAGGCTTATACACTGTTTCTGCTGCGGGAGTTCCGTTTGATGCAACTTGCTTTGCTTCAAAGGGAGACGCTATTACAGATTTGATGGAAGACATGGCTGCCGAACAAAAAGCCAGAACCACTTATGACAACATTCTACGATTAGCCGATGATCCGGATGTAATTGAGCCGATTAAATTCTTAAGAGAACGTGAAGTAGTTCATTTCCAAAGATTTGGTGAAGCTTTGAGAGTGGTTCAGGACAATTTAGACAGCAGAAATTTCTATGCTATCAATCCTGAATTCGACGGATGGCGTCAAACTCGGGCAGCAAGTACAGAAAAAACAAATACGGTTACTGACAGCACCAAATAGCATAAATACTTATACGTGAGGAAAGTCTTTTATATGTTTGACAATTACTTTTATGGTGTATATAATTTATAGCGTAAATCAACCGCAGATATCAATCTGCGGTTTTGTGTATATTGAAGCTTTAACAAAAAAGTGTCAATGAAACAGGGGGAAAGCGTATGTATGAATATTTTTGCTATTTTGTTATTTATAGTTTTCTTGGCTGGTGCATGGAAGTGGCATACGCAGCAGTAAATTCGGGGAAGTTTGTAAACAGGGGATTCTTAAACGGGCCGGTATGCCCTATTTATGGATTTGGAATGATAACTGTCATAGCATGTTTGACTCCTTTGATGTATAATAAAATTTATTTATTTCTGGGAGC
>DKLE01000059.1 GCA_002455605.1 Firmicutes bacterium UBA6648 | reverse complement strand
CTATGCATATAAGTTTAAAATCCGAGGAAACATGTGGAACAGAGAATTCTCTCGCGGCAGGAAAGAGTATGAAGAGGAACAGCTGGCTCAGATTAATCAGGCCAGAGACTTTGTCATAAGGACAATTTTAGCTTTCACGGAACCGTTTAAAAAAGCCCAGACGGTAAGAGAGAAAATACAGGTTCTATATTATTTCTTAAAGGATGATTTACAGCTTTCAGAACGAATTGAACAGCTTATGAAGGAGCAGAATGAAAAAGGTTACTATGAGATGGCCTTTGAGATGGCCCAGATCTGGAAAGTTGCAATAGAAATTTACGATCAGCTGGTCACTGTACTGGGAGATGAAAAGCTGGAGATAGCTGAACTGGAAACTATTTTAAGAGCAGGCTTTGAATCGGTGGAAATCGGTATGCTTCCCGCTACGATAGATGAAGTCATTGTAGGAACCATGCAGAGAACCAGAACGGGGCAGATAAAAGCACTGGTTGTTCTAGGTGCCAATGACGGAATATTGCCGTCGGCAGTAAGCGGAGACGGAATTTTAAATGATGATGAGAAACTGGTTCTTTTTCATAACTGTGTAGAGATATGTAAGCTGGACGAATTGAGAGCAATGGAAGAAAAATTGGCCATGTATCGAACCTTGTCCAAGCCGGAGCAATATCTGTTTATGAGCTGTTCTGTTTCGGATAATGAAGGGAAGGAACTGAAACCGTCGGTTATCTTCAATAAAATCGCCGGTATTTTTCCTAAACTGGAAATAAAAAAAGATATTATCAGTGAAAGTAATCCGCTGTATCTCTTAGAAGCTAAAGCCAATGGGATCAAGCATATATCGGAAGCCCTGCGTAAAGATATAGATGGAGAGCCTTTAAATGACTGTTTTAAAGCGGCGTTATACTGGTATAAGGCTAATGCTCAGAAAACAATCAGACAGGTGGAAGAGGGGCTTTTCTTTAAAATAAAAGAGAATGGTATATCTATTGCGGAAAGACTGTATAAGATCGAAGAAAATACGGTTCTGTCAATCAGTCCGTCTAGGCTTGAAAAATATGGAAGATGCCCTTTTGCTCATTTTATTAACTATGGTTTAAGGCCGGAAGAAAAAAGAGTCTTTGAAATAGCAGGCCGTGAAATGGGAGATATCTACCACTTGTGCCTGATGAGATTATCAGAACATTTGACCGAAAGGAGCCTTCCTATTACGGACAAAAACTCCAAATGGATGAATATTACCCCGCAGGAATGCGCAGAGTTTGTCAGCAGGTTTATGGATACAGAAGGCGCAGCATACAGGGAGGGAATCCTGTTCGGCGGCAATGAGGAACGGTACAAGGCGGGAAGAATGAAACGGGTATGCACCGATGCCGCATTGATTTTAGTGGAGCATGTACAGAAAGGTAAAATACAGGACATCTTCTTTGAAGCGGAATTCGGAAAAGCTTCCAAGAAGCATTTTCCTCCTATTGAGGTAGATACCTCACAGGGGAAGCTATTAATTGAAGGAAAAATAGATAGGGTGGATATACTGCCTGGCAATTATATAAAGATTATTGATTATAAATCGGGCAGTGAGAAATTTGACTTGGAAGAGTCGAAAGGCGGATGGCGGTTACAGCTGATGCTGTACTTAAAAGCTGCTTTGGGAAAGACTCAAAGGACAGGAATAGAATCGGAAGAGATTAAGCCTGCGGGTGTTTTTTACTTCAAATTGGATGAACCCGCGTTTAATGCTAGTGAACTGAGCGGAGAACAGCTGGAGGAAAAAATCAAGGCTGAATTTAGAAAATCTTTTAAGCTGGATGGAATTCTGATTGATGAGCCAGATGTAATAGAAAGTATAGCTGGGGAGTTTACAGGCAGTTCGGATATTGTACCCGTTCGTAAAAATAAAGAAGGTATAGTAGTGGGTACCAGTAAGGACAAGCTTCTCACCAATGATGAATTTGCAGAGCTTCAGCTTGCTGTGGATGGAAAGATTGCAGAGCTGTGTGAACAATTGGCTCAGGGGAATACGGATATTGCTCCGAGGAAATCAGGAAATGAGACAGCATGTAAATATTGTATGTACCAAAGTATTTGCAAATTTGATTTAGCTTTTGAGGGCTGTACCTATAAAGTGGTTAAATAATTAATGGTCTGATGAATCAGGAATTGTATCCTGTGATTGGCTTTCCTGGTCAAACCAAAGATTCAGGATTAATCCAATAGCCACGCAGACGCCGCCTAACAGATTGCCGAGGGATAAAGTATGACTGATGATGATATCTAAAAGGATTCCGGTAAAGACCTGACCAATAAACATAAGCAGGGTAACATAAAAGGATGAAATTTTGGTTACTACGGCGTTAGAAATACTGACTGCGCATACTCCCATAGCCCCTCCCAGGTAAATCCAAAGCTGTTTCCATTGGAGGAGAGGAACGCTTTCCGGGAATTGGGGAGCAACGAAGAAATGCAGAAGCAGCAGTACGATAACAGAACAGATAAGCCCTAATATATAATTATAAAAAGTACTTTTGAGCAAGCTGGTTTCAGCCGCTAATCGGGCATTAGTGGTTCGGGATATTACAACCGTAACACCGGCAAGAAACGATACAATAATGGCAAGGATCATTTTATTTACCCTCCTAAAATATTTATATGATTAGAATAAGCACAATGCCTAAAATGATAAAAGAAAGACCGATAACCTTTTTTTTGTTAAAAGGCTGATGAGGCATATCAAGCCATCCAAAGTGATCGATTATCATAGATGCTACACTTTGCCCCAGCAGAACAGCAGCTAAAATGGCAGACATACTGATCCTGCCATAAGCAAGGTTATTGAAAATGGTTGTGGCAACTCCTACAAGACCTCCGGAGTAAAGGAAAAGGGGTAGCTGTTTATTTTTCCAGGGCATGGGGTTTTCTCTATGATGAATTAATATAAGCGTAATAATGGCCAAGCCAACTATGTGAATAATAACCGTTGCGAGATATACACTGTAGTGTAAGCTTAAAACACCGTTGACAGCAATCATGACGGCGATAATTGAACCTGCAAGAATCGATAGCAAATAGTACATTCCAAGATCTCCTTTCCGTTCGCAGATAAGAATAACAAAAGCCCTTGACGGGAGATATGACATATGTCATAATAAAGAAAAATATATCGCACTTGATAAAAATTAGAAAGGGCAGAAAGGAGCGTTTTATATGTCTAATGGAAGTTTGACGGTTACAATGAAAAACGAATTGCAGAAGTATGGCTTATCGGAGTTTGAAGACGGAGATGTAAGAGTATTAAAATTTGAGAAAGGCCAATATCTCTGCAGGGAAGGCTTTCCTATGGAGTATCTTCTATTTATGATAAGCGGGAAGGCCAAAGCCTTTATGAATGTAAGCAACGGTAAATCTCTTTTACTGGCGTTTTATGCGAAGTCAGGTATTCTGGGAGATATAGAGCTGATGACAGACGGCATGTGCACCACAAATGTTCAGGCATTAACAGAGGTTACCTGCATGGGGATACCCATTAAGCATTGCGGCGAAAGACTCAGAAGCAATGTGACGTTTATGAATTTTGTAGGCACACATTTAGCTCGAAAGCTTGACCGATGCGCCCGGAACGGAGCGATCAATATATTGCTTCCTCTGGAGACCAGACTGTGCTCATATATTCTAATGACCAGTGAGGGTGGCTTATTTAATGAAAATCTCACAGAGGTTGCAGAATTGCTGGGTACCAGCTACAGGCATCTGCTCCGAACCTTTGACAGCCTTCGAAAAGATGGTATCTTGGAAAAAGCGGCCAGGGGCTATTTTATAAAGGATGGCATGGAATTGCAGATTCGTGCACAGGATTTTTATTCCGTGTAATGGAAGAAAGGCAAAAAAGGCATAAAATGATACAGGATATACAACCGCGAAAATTTAATATAACCTATAAAAATATAGAAGCAGCAGATAAGGATTATGCACTTTTATTTCATGAAGAGGCTGTGTTGATGAGACAGGCTGACGGTCAGGATAATGTTGCTGGATTTCTTACCTTTGAAGAATTAAAGCGCTTAGATATTTATAAAAGTACAGAAATGGAACATGCCGAGAGGGAAGCAATTTACTTGTTTTCTATAGATGACGATAATTATTTTCTGGTAAACCATATGGTGTGTCAGGGTCACTTGAGCAACAATCAAGATAAAGCCTTCGACCCAATGGAATGGCAGGGTATTAAAACAGAGGACGGCAAGGTTTTAGTATGGCATAGTCAAAATGTATTCAGAACCTTAAAAGAAAAATGGGTAGGCTTTGCAGGTATTACAGCAATGCAGATAGACAGATGGCTTTTACAGCATAAATTCTGCGGAAGATGCGGAAGCCCTCTGAAGCATAGCAAAACAGAACGCTGCTTAATCTGTGAAAGCTGCAACATTGCCCAATATCCAAAAATTTCTCCGGCTATAATAGTAGGGATTGTTGACGGTGATAAGCTGCTCTTAACTAGGTATGCAGACAGACCGTATAAGAGATATGCCTTAATTGCAGGCTTCGGCGAAGTGGGAGAAACATTAGAAGCCACCGTAGAGCGTGAGGTTATGGAAGAGGTGGGGTTAAAGGTTAAAGACATTACCTATTACAAAAGCCAGCCATGGTCCTTTTCCGATTCTTTATTGGTAGGATTTTTCGCAAGATTGGACGGGGATAATACCGTAACGTTGGAGGACGGAGAATTGGCAGAGGGGACCTGGTTTTCCCGTGAAGAAATTCCGGTTAATAATGAAGAGATTGCATTGACAGCGGAGATGATCCGATATTTTGCCGCTGGAAAT
>DKLE01000011.1:7953-14386 GCA_002455605.1 Firmicutes bacterium UBA6648 | reverse complement strand
AAAATCAAATCATGTAAGATATCCGCCTGCTGTAAAAGCTCTTCTCCGGAACAGTATTCATAGAAATCAATTTTATTCCGAAGTTTTCTGTATTCATAAATTGCCGCTTTAATATTTTGAATATAACTTTTATCGTCGTCACAAATTGCAACCTTATACATCTACTCACGCTCCCCTCAAAAGTTAGCTATAGCTAACCAAAACCGAAAAAAATACCTCTCATTTTTGCCAGATCGATGCTCAATTTCTCTGCTTCTTTTCTTAATCTGTTTCTTCAAAAATGAGAGCTGCGAAAAATATCTGTACTTAAAAAGCTCAATTATATCAGTTGTTGTAATTATATTCCATTATTCAGCATTATTCAACTATAAATTTATATATATTCAATATTTTACCATATTCGACATTATTCTTTTTTCCCAATCCACAGAATCGCGCCAAGTCCTATCATAAAGGTAGCGATGCATGGAAGGCTCTCTCCCACGGCTGGGATTCCCGGAAAAACCTCTAGCAAGGATCCTACCATAAATCCGATTATCAACATATATGTAAACTGAGGATGCCGTTTCATCTCCCGCTCAATAATGCCGGCTGTTAAAAATGTTCCCGCTACTGTGCCGATAATTAACGGAATTAAATAAGCCGCATCCCAATCTCGGATTGCCTTTAAGGTCAAGTCATACATCCCCAGCATCAGTAATACATAGGATGCACTGATTCCTGGCAATATCAAGGCTATGGCGATAACAACCCCTGCAATAATCAGCATAAAAAAGCTGGTAAAATGAAATCCCGGTTCAAAGCTCAGCAATCCTTTGGGAAATAACGTAATCATATAAGCAATCGCTCCACCCACAGCCACAGCTCCAATATTTACCCCTTTGACCCGATCAGCAGTGGCTTTCTTATATAAAGGCGGAAAGCTTCCCAGGATAGCACCTAGGAACAAAAACATCATCGGTTTCTGACAGGCAGTAACCGCTTTCAGCATAGGGCCTGACAACAGCACAATCCCTAGAATGCCTGCCATTCCATATTGCAGCAACAGCAGTCCATTATGCTTAAAGTTATCTTTTAATGTACTTATGGCATGAATTAAATCATCATAAATCCCCAGAATAATAGCCATCGTGCCCCCACTGACTCCGGGAATCAGCATGGATGAACCAACAATAAAGCCTTTTATTAATTTTATAATCAGAAAGTCGTTTTTCTTGCTTTCTTTTATTCTTGTTACCTTTTTCTTATATCTCTTCATAACCCTGCAATGTAAATCCTTACCCCTAAAGCTCCCTTTTTGTTAATTTTATTTCTTTTATCATCATACCATAGTTATCAATTAAAATCACTGCAAAACAGCTATTTCTTCAACTGCTTTTACTTCCAATCAAAAAACATAGAACTCTATGCTTTTATTAGAATTCTATGTTTTATACGATATTATTAATAAGTTGTTTTCTATGGGATTATTTTCCGGATCTGCGTCTGTCCAGTTCCTTTAAAAGCTTCTTTCTCAGTCGGATATCATCCGGTACTACTTCCACCAGCTCGTCATTATTAATAAATTCAAGGGCTTCTTCCAGAGTAAAAGTTCTGGGAGGAGAAAGCTTAACCGCATCATCGCTTCCTGCCGCACGCATATTGGTTGCCTTCTTGGCTTTACAAGGATTTACAACCATGTCATCATTTCTGCTGTTCATGCCGACAATCATTCCCTCATAAACCTTCGTACCCGGTTCTACAAACATCTGCACTCTCTCTTGAATATTGAAAAGTGCATACCCTGTACAAACCCCTTCCTCCTGTGCTATGGCTACTCCATTTATTCGCTGAGGAATTTCGCCCTTGTACTCATCAAAGCTGTCAAAGCGTCTTACCATCGTTCCTTCCCCACGAGTATCGTTGATGAATTCACTTCTGTATCCCAGCAATCCTCTGGTAGGAACAAGATATACCAGCTTGGAATATCCGTTTTCTCCGGACATTTCTTTCATAATACCTTTTCTTACATTTAATTTTGAAATGACACTTCCTGAATATTCATCAGGAACAGATATAACTACTTCTTCAATAGGTTCCAGCTTCTTCCCGTGCTCATCCTTATGCATGATTACTTCCGGCTTGGATACCGCCAGTTCATAGCCTTCACGTCTCATATTTTCAATCAGGATGGAAAGGTGAAGCTCCCCTCGTCCTGAAACCTTAAACACATCTGTGGAATCTGTCGGCTCCACAACAAGTCCCACGTTTACTTCCAGCTCTTTTTCCAAGCGTTCTTTTATATGCCTGGAGGTAACAAATTTACCTACTTTTCCTGCAAACGGTGATTTATTAACCATAAAGTTCATAGATAATGTGGGTTCCTCAATATGAATCATTTCCATAGGCTCTGGATTACTGCTGTCACAAATCGTTTCTCCGATAGAAATATCTGCTATACCGGATACCACTACGATATCTCCGCATTCAGCCTCTTCAACCGGTGTCCTTTTAAGGCCCCGGTATACAAATACCTGATTAATTTTTCTTGAAGAAATACTTCCGTCACCCTTAGCCACTGCAACTGTTTGTCCGGTTTTTATTTTTCCTTTTGTTACCCGTCCGATTCCCAGTCGTCCGATATAATCGTCATATCCCAATGAAGAAATCTGCATCTGCAGCGGTTCCTCCGCCAAATCCGGGTAAGCCTCTACATGATTAATAATTGTTTCAAATAACGGTGTAATATCCTTGCCCTTTTGTCCCCGGGTATTCTTATCTATTTTTTGATCGCCGTCTTCCAGCTCTACATCGCATACATCCGCCGGATCATATACTACAATTCCCTGCCTTGCTATGCCATACAGAATAGGGAAGTCTAGCTGTTTGTCGTTGGCATTTAAGTCCATAAACAATTCATAAACTTCATCTACAACCTCATCAATTCTGGCATCCTTCTTATCAATCTTATTAATTAAAAGAATCGGATTCAGGCCCTGCTCCAATGATTTATTTAAAACAAACCTTGTCTGAGGCATCGGTCCTTCGCTGGAATCCACCAGCAAAATAACCGTGTCTACTGTTTTCATAATTCTTTCCACCTCTGATGAAAAGTCCGCATGTCCCGGTGTGTCCACGATATTGATTTTTACATCATCATGCATTACCGAACAGTTCTTGGAATAAATTGTTATTCCCCGTTCTCTTTCGATATCATCACTGTCCATAACACAATCAACTACTTCTTCGTTTGCACGGAAGACTCCGCTTTGATTTAAAAAGGCATCTACTAAGGTAGACTTTCCTGCATCAACATGGGCTATTACCGCAATGTTGATAATTTTTTGTTTATTTGCCATCATTATTCCTACTTTCTTATCTCTATACAGCTTTATCTATTATAAAGAACCTAGCATATAAGTTCCACTTTTTACATTAAATGTAATTTCATACATCCCGAACCTTATTATTATATCATAAATTAAAGCAAAAGCAATAAAATTTATAAGCAACATAAAACTCTGTACCAGACATTGTTTATTTAATGTTCGCCACAGAGTTTTCCTTTTATTTCTATTTTAATATCTCATTTCAATCGATCGATGGTAGGCTGCACTTTATAATACTCCTTTAGGGCTTTATATTCTGCTTCTGCTTTTTCCATTAGTAAGGACTTTTTTGTTTGCTCGCCTTTTACCGCACGAATCATAATATTCTTTGATGTATGCTCCAGGCTTGTAAACTCAATCATTGATACATCATATCCGCAGGCTTCCAATTTTAATCCCCTCAGTCCGTCGGTCAGCAGTTCCGTAAATCTGTCTTTTAAGATTCCATGCTTATACATGGGCTGATGCAATTCATTTTTTATTTGACTGAACAGCTCGTGCTGGCAGCACGGCACAGATAATATAACCTTGGACTTCCAGTCAACTGCATTTATAAGCGCATAATCGGTTGCTGTATCACAAGCATGAAGAGTCACTACCATATCTGCATGATCGCTGGTATAGTCGGCGATATCCCCTCGAAGGAACTTCATTTCTGCATATCCAAGCTGCCTTGCTGTTTCATTGCAAAAATCTATCACATCTTCCTTTAAATCCAGCCCGATTATTTCCACCTCCCGATCTTTAATGAGCTTTAGATAATGATAGAGCGCAAAGGTCAAATAGGATTTGCCGCATCCAAAATCAATAATTTTTAAAGGTTTTTCTTTCCTTTCCGGTAAATAACCTATAACATCTTCAACAATTTCCAAATATCTATTGATCTGCCTGAATTTAGCGTAATGTCTCTGAAATACCTTTCCGTCCTCTCCCATTACCCCTAGTTTAATCAAAAAAGGACAGGGTTTATTATCCGGAATAATATATTTCTTTTCTTTATTATGCTCTAAGTTAACTGCTTCTCTCCTATCTGCCTTTTTCCTGATTATTTTTGGGTTCTCAGGCTTGGAGGCTAATACCTGAATATCTTCTTCAACTGTCTGTATATTCATTTGCTTAAAATCTTCCTGCATTAATCTCAGACATAACTCAATTATTTCTTCTGAATCAAAGTTGTCATGGGTAACCTTTTTCTCAAAATGATATTCTGCCTGAAACAGCAGTTTTCCCTGCAGCAGAATCGGCCGTATGGTTACCTTCTTGCACGGATTGGATTTCTTCCTCAAATTCCCTGCAATTGCCTTTATTAAACTCCCCGTACGGTTTTCATCATATATGTCTTTAAACAACTCAATAAGCTTGTCCATTTTGCACCACTTTCTTTTATTTCTATCTCTCTGTCTATAATATATCAAAAAAATTTAAAACCGCCAATAGATTTGACGGTTATCTTTTTAAAAAGGATCCACAAAAGGAATACCAAAATATTCCGCTAAGGAAAATACCAGGTTCTCCGCAATGGCCTCAATGTTATTTGCAATCCAATTGGCATCTTCGTAATTATCATGATAAGCCAATTCGATTAAAATTGAGGTAGCTCTCGTTCTCCTAAGCTCTGCAAGAGTCGTGTTAGGAATTGTAGTTACCAAATCAGGATTTGGATAAATGGCTTTCAGATTTTCAGCAAATATGTTGGCTGCTTTTTCCCCCGCAGGACTGAACGCATAATAGTAAACATCCGGTCCCTGCAGCATTCCCGATAAATTTTCAGGGGATGCGTTTGAGTGTAAAGCTAAATGTAAATCATAGTCTCCTGCATTAGACTGCTCAATAACCTGAGCTAAAGAATCATTCGGATTATTTCGATTGAAGGAAATATTACTTGCTCTTAAATAAGGAACCATGGCGTCCACTATAAGATTCATGTAATACTCTTCGCTTCCTCCAATAATGTATTCATTGTAGTCTTGAACTGAAGGGCTCAAATAAACACTTGGCATGGATATATCCTCCTCACTTATGCATACATGCATAATATCAATTTATATCATATATATGCCATAAATGTTTGTTAAGTACCTAAAGCTTTTATTGTTTCTGAGGTCTGAAAATGATAAACAGTATTGCACTGATACCCATTAAAATCGGATAATATAAATTAGGAATAATATCCACCGGGGTTATTCCCACTAATGCAGCTGCCGTAAGAAGCTGGGCTCCATAAGGAAGCAAGCCTTGTCCTACGGATGCAAATATATCCAGAATAGACGCTACTCTCTTGGACTCTACGCCGAATTCATCACCGATTTCTTTTGCTATAGGGCCTGCCATAACGATGGCAACAGTATTATTTGCCGTACAAATATCAATTAAAAGAGAAAGAAGGGCAATACCAAATTCTGCACCTTTTTTTCCTCTGGTTCTCTTTTTAATCAGATCAATAATCAGATCAATGCCGCCATTCTCCTTAATCAATGAGACGATACAGGCTACTATAATGGAAATAATGGAAATCTCAAAAAGTCCGGTCATTCCATTTCCAATGGCTTTAAAGCTTTCAATTAAAGTAAAGCTGCCGTAAGAAATGCCGACGATCACTGAAAGGATGATCCCGCCAATCAACACTAAAAAAACATTTAATCCAATTAAAGCCCCGATCAATACGACTAAATAAGGAATTATCTGTATAAGGTTATAATCATAGGTTTGGTTTAACTCATAGCTTAAATCCATGGTGCGGATATAAAAGATAATAACCGTAAGAATTGCTGCCGGAAGTACAATAAAAAAGTTCTGTTTAAACTTATCCTTCATTTCGCATCCCTGGGTTCTGACTGCCGCAATAGTGGTATCTGAAATCATGGACAAATTATCACCAAACATAGCTCCGCATACTACAGCTCCTATGCAAATTGCCATAGGAAAACCCGCTTGTTGGGAAATTCCCGCTGCAATCGGTGCAAGAGCGGCAATGGTACCCATAGAAGTCCCCATGGAAATAGAAATGAAACAACCGATTAAAAAAATTCCAACTACCATAAAATGGGATGGAATAATGGATAATC
>DKLE01000011.1:0-7758 GCA_002455605.1 Firmicutes bacterium UBA6648 | reverse complement strand
GCTGAAACAACTCCCGAAAAAGCACCTGCAACTAGAAAAATCAATACCATTGTGATAATGTTTACATCTCCAGCACCTTTTGAGATAATAACCAGTTTTTCGTTAAATGAAAGAGAGCTGTTTTGCAGCATACCCACGAATAAAGCAGTCACAAAAGCAACCAATGCAGGCATTCCATAGAAGTCTCCGCTGATAATGCCCACTCCGGCAAATAATACGATAAATACAATGAAAGGTAATAATGCCAGTCCTCTATTTTTTTTCATAAAATTTCTTCTCCTAATTTATTATTTTTAACAACACAATAACACCCATTTTATCATAAATAGACATAAAATCAAGCATTGTGTTTTAGAGTTCCTCAATTTGCCAGTCTATGGGTTCTATGCCGTTTGCTGTTAAAAACTCATTGGCTTTGCTGAAATGCTTACACCCGAAAAATCCGCGGTATGCCGATAAGGGACTGGGATGCGGCGCTTCCAGAATCAAATGCTTTGGATTGGTTAACATTCTTTTTTTAGACTGTGCAGGTCTTCCCCACAAAAAATATACAATAGGACGCTCCTGCTCATTTACTGCTCGGATAACTGCATCCGTAAACTGCTCCCATCCCTGCCCTTGATGGGAATTAGCCTGATGAGCCCTGACAGTCAGTACAGTGTTCAGCAGCAAAACCCCCTGATCCGCCCACTTCTTCAGATAACCGTGAGTTGGAATAGTACATCCTAAGTCATCATGTAATTCCTGGTATATATTGACTAAGGACGGAGGTATTTCCTTCTGGCTGACAGGAACGGCAAAGCTTGTACCGATTGCCTGATTTTCATTGTGATACGGGTCTTGTCCAATAAGCAAGACCTTTACATTATTTAAAGGCGTAAAATGAAACGCATTAAAAATATCATCAGCGGCCGGATAAATCCTTTTGGTTTTATACTCATTTATTAAAAATTTACGCAGTTGTAAATAATACGGTTTTTCAAATTCTTCTCCGATTACATTCAGCCAATCATTGCTAATCTTCGGCATAATTTTCCTCCAGTTTTCTATTTATTCTCTTTTTGTTTTTGATTTTATTATAAAACATTATACCATTTTATTTTATGTTATAATAGGAAAAACAAATGAAAAAGGATTGAGTTTTATATGAGTACCATATATTTATCACAAAATGCTGATAAACTATTACAGAATTATCTTCTGGAACAAGGGCATCAATTGACCCGAATACAAGATGCAGGCTTAGTCTATCCTGAAATAGGTACTCACGCAGATATTTATATGTGCAAATTGGGTACTGAACCGGAATCTCCGGTTTTTCACCCCAATGAGCAAAACAAATTGTCCCTGGGTTATAAATATCCTGAAAACGTAAAATATAATGGAGTCTGCATGGGTAACTATTTTATCCATAATTTAAAATGGACAGCTCCTGATTTACTGCATAAGATACAGCAATTGGGCTTTACACCGCTGAATGTAAAGCAAGGTTATACGAAGTGCAATATGGTTGTTGTTAATGCCCGGGCTGCAATCACCTCCGACAGGGGAATATACGAAAAGCTCCGACAGCAAAATGATTTGAAGCTGCTCTTGATTGCTCCAGGTTATGTTCGATTAAATAATTTTCCTTATGGTTTTCTGGGGGGTGCCTCCGGCAGAGTGGAAAACGAGATAATTTTTAACGGGAACCTACGGGAACACCCCAACTATAAAGAGATCATCGGCTTTATTGAAGCAGAGGAACTAAAGGTTAAATACTTTGAACCATATCCCCTGGAAGACATCGGCTCAATTATAGAATGGAGAAAAAAATGAAAAAGCATGCCATTATACCTATTTTTATTCCACACGAAGGCTGTCCCAACGATTGTGTTTTTTGTAATCAAAAAAAAATTACGGCAAGGCAAAACCCAGTTTACGGCGAAGACGTAAAAACCATTATTGAGCAATATCTCCCCACCCTAACAGGGAGAGGCCTGGAAACCATAGAGGTTGCATTCTTTGGAGGCAGCTTTACCGGTATCCCTATAGCTCAGCAAAACTCTTACTTGTCCGTTGCCAAGCAATATAAAGATCAAGGCTTAATCGATAAAATTCACCTTTCCACAAGACCGGATTATATTAATGAAGAAATTTTAAGCAATCTAAAGAAATACAGTGTAGATATCATCGAACTGGGTGTTCAGTCCTTTGACGATACCGTACTCCATGCGTCTAACCGCGGACATAACAGCGAAATCGTATATAAAAGCTGTGAATTAATCCAATCATATGCTTTGGAGCTGGGCATTCAGTTAATGATTGGATTGCCCGGAGATACTCGTGAAAAATCCATTTATTCTGCAAAAGAGACAGTTAAAATCGCACCTTCCATCGCTCGTCTTTACCCCACTATCATTATTGAGGATACGGAGCTGTTAAATATGTATCATCGGGGTGATTATAAGCCGCTTTCCCAGGAAGAAGCAGTTTTTACCACAAAAGAAATGTATAAAATACTGGATCATGCTGGTATCAAGATTATCCGAGTAGGATTAAAAAGTACGGATATCATCAATGAAAACGGTGCTGTCACCGGTGGAACTTACCACCCATCCTTCAGACAGCTTGTGGAATCCCAAATAGCCAGAGAAGCCCTTGAAGCTCAATTGCAAAGCCTTTTAGCTGCGGACTTAAATTCCGATGATTTCAACCGGGAGATACAGCATTACAGCTTTGAAAGCAACGAAAAATGCTTTTCTAATATGATCGGAAATAAAGGCAGCAATAAAAATTATTTTATAAAAATGTACCCGGATATTAAAATAACTTATTCTAAGAATAGATCTCTTGCAGACAACCACTACAATGTGCTAAAATAATAAAATATTAGATAATTTTTGTTTGGAATCACAAAAGGAGGATTAATATATGAAGGCAGTAGTAACCGTAATCGGTAAAGACATGGTGGGCATATTGGCAAAAGTCAGCACTACTTGCGCCGAAGCCAATGCAAATGTTGTAGAAGTAACTCAATCGGTACTGCAAGATTACTTTGCAATGGTCATGCTTATCGATATATCACAGATGAACTGTGAACTAGACACCTTAAAAGATAATTTGCATAAAAATGTATCCGGCATGACCATTCACGTTATGCACGAAGATATTTTTAATTCAATGCACAGAATTTAGGATACGGGGAGGTACATGTAATGCTGAATATGACCGACATCATGGAAACCATCACCATGATCCAAGACGAAAATCTTGATATACGAACGATAACCATGGGTATATCATTAATCGACTGCTGTGACAGCGATATTGATAAGTCCTGTGAAAAGGTTTATAACAAAATATACAGTTATGCAAAAGATTTAGTTAAAACCGGCGAACAAATTGAGAAGAAGTACGGTATTCCTATTGTAAACAAAAGAATTTCAGTGACTCCTATTGCTATACTGGTAGGAGCTTCCGGCGGGGATCCTGTCAAGTATGCCAAAACCTTGGACAAGGCTGCTAAAGATGTGGGGGTAAACTTTATCGGTGGATTTTCTGCATTGGTTCATAAAGGCTTTTCTCCCGGAGACAAGGCGTTGATTGAATCCATACCCAAGGCTCTGGCGGAAACAGAATATGTATGTTCTTCCATAAATATCGGTTCCACAAAAGCCGGCATTAACATGGACGCAGTAAAGTTGATGGGAGGAATTATAAAAGCAGCGGCTGAAGCCACGAAAGAGAAACAATGCATCGGTGCAGCAAAGCTTGTGGTATTCTGCAATGCCCCAGAAGATAATCCCTTCATGGCCGGCGCCTTTCACGGTCCGGGAGAACCAGACTGTGTTCTCAATGTAGGGGTTTCCGGTCCGGGCGTCGTACGTGCTGCCTTAGCTAAAATGCCTAAAGATGCGGATTTATCGGAAGTAGCAGATGTGATAAAAAAGACTGCTTTTAAAATTACTCGAATGGGGCAGCTGGTGGGAAGCGAGGCTTCAAAACAGCTTGGAGTTCCTTTTGGCATTATTGACCTTTCTTTGGCTCCAACTCCGGCCATCGGTGACTCAGTGGCACATATATTGGAGGAAATCGGTCTGGAACAATGCGGCACACACGGAACGACTGCTGCTTTAGCAATGCTGAACGATGCCGTTAAAAAAGGCGGAGTCATGGCTTCTTCCAATGTAGGAGGTTTATCCGGTGCATTTATTCCGGTTACAGAAGATGCCGGCATGATAGATGCCGCCAGAGCAGGGGTGCTTTCCATTGAGAAGCTGGAAGCAATGACCGCAGTTTGCTCGGTAGGCCTTGATATGATTGTTATTCCCGGAGATACACCTTCCGAAGTAATATCTGCTATTATAGCAGACGAAGCGGCTATCGGAATGGTCAATTCAAAAACTACCGCTGTCAGAGTAATTCCTGCAGTAGGTCTGGAGGAAGGAGAAGAGTTAGACTTCGGTGGTCTTCTGGGAAACGGTCCGGTTATGAAACTGAATTCCAAATCTCCGGCTGCAATGATTAACCGCGGCGGAAGAATTCCTGCTCCTCTTCAAAGTTTAAAAAATTAATTTAATCAGATAAATAAAAATGCTAAGGAATTTCATCCTTAGCATTTTTGGCAAAGTGAGTCAGTTATTTATAGTTATCCCATAAGGAAGTCCAGAATATCCCAGCCTGAAGAATTTCCGGCTTTATATAGCTCTGTATATCCGCACTGAGTGCAGCTTATGGTTATAAACTTTTTGTTCTGCACATCAAATATTTTTGCAAAATTCCCCCCTGTAGCCTGAAATTGATCGTGTTCATATTCATGACATCCACATTTTGGACATATGTATTGTTTCTTTTCCATTCTCTATTCCCCCTATATATCAAAAGAACTTTATTCTTATTTATCCGCTTATTATACCACCCTATTCTTACAGAATTATTAACGGCAGATTAAGATTACATGAACATGCATAAAATAATAGGCATAAAAATAGCAGGCAAATAATTCATTATTTTTAGTTGAGTAACGCCCAGAATATTCAAGCCTAAGCCTATGATAAGAATAGAGCCTGCACATGTCATTTCAGCTATAACAGCATCACCCAAAAAAGGAGATACATATTGGGCAAGCAATACGATAGCACCTTGAAACACCAATACAAATCCCGCTGAAAGTAAAACGCCGATACCCAGTGCCGATGCAAAAACACAGGAGGATATTAAATCTAAAATAGATTTGGTCATGAGCATTTCATAATCTCCCATAAGCCCGGCTCTGAGAGACCCTACTATGGTCATTGCGCCTACACAAAAAATCAGGCTTGCGGTCACAAAGCCTTCCGCTACTGAACCCTGTTCTCCGTTCTTCTTAAATTTTTCTTCCAGCTTCTCTGCAAATTGATTCAGCCGTTTATCCAAATCCAACCCCTGTCCGATAGCTGCACCTATAGCTATGGACAAAATTAAAATTAACGTGTTTTGGCCCTTTAAGGAACCGGTTATGCCGATATAAATCGTGCACAGGGCCAAGCCTTTCATTACAATATCCCGTATGCTGTCCGGAATCCCTTTTTTCAACAATAATCCCACTGTACTGCCAATTATAACAGCTAAGGTATTTATCAAAACTCCAAACATTAAATTTATGTTCCTTTCTTGTAAAATTAAGTCGTTTTCCACAGCCTTAAAATGTCAGTATTTTAAACGTTTCGCCACTTTTCCACATAATTCGCAGAAATTGTATACAATTTTATCCCATATGACCTGTGTATAATTTAACTTCTTTTATCCCTTTATTTTACTTCGTTTCAGCTTTTTTTATATTTGTCAACAAAAAGTTATCCACAGTTCTTTCAGCTTGTTTATACTTTGTTTTTCTAAAAAAACTTGACATACATTGACATTTTTCTCATCTATTTTTATACTAATTTCTCAGCAATTTCTTCTATTTTTTTTAACCGATGATTGATTCCTGATTTCTTTAAAGGCGGCTCCATCATATCAGCCAATTCCTGCAAAGTGGCATCCGGATTGTCTAATCGCAGTAAAGCTACTTCTTTTAATTTATCATTTAAGAAATCTAATCCTCTTTTTTTGTCTATCCATCTTATGGCTTCTAATTGTTTTTGTGAAGCATTTAAAGTTTTATCTAAGTTTGCATTGTCGCAGTTATTAATGCGGTTTGTCTTATTGCGCATTTCTTTCAATATTCTCGTATCTTCAAATTTCAGTAATTGACCATGTGCCTTTAATATATTTAAAATATCCACAATTTGTTCCGACTCTTTAACATATACCACATAGCTTTTTTTTCTTTGTACCTGCTTTGCATGTAAACCCACAAAGCTGTTAATTAATTTTTTTACATCATTGGACAAAGTCTGCGTGCTGCATACAAATTCAATATGATATCCCTTTTCCGGATCACTAATCGTTCCGGCTCCTAGAAACACTCCTCTTAAATACGATTTACGACAGCACTTGGTTTTAATTAGGCCTTCATAAATTCCATCACTTATGAAGTTCATTCCTTCCCTGACCATGAGAATTCCTGTTTCACGCAAAATTTGTTCGCTTCGTTCCTCTGGTCCTATCGTCAGCAAATATATATGACCTTTTTTTAACGTTGTTCCCTGACCGATTTCTAAATTTGCGTCCACATCAAAATAATCCTTAATCATCTTTTTAAAATGTCTTGCAACAGCAGGATTCTCTGTGGATATGATAATCGTAAATTTTCCGCCGCCTGCTAATCGAATACTTCCGCACATGCGGACAAAACCTGCGATCTCAGCCAGCATACAGCATTTTTTATCTTGCTCTAACCGAGCCAGCTCATTTTTTGTATCAACCGAAAATGACATATTACCCCTCTAGCTTAAAAAGAAGCGCTGCAAACCTCTATAGTTTGAAGCGCTTCCCCATTTCATTTTATATTTATTTCTGCTTCATACTTAAGATTTCTCTTGCTTCAGCAGGAGTAGCAATTTCTCTGCCAAGAAGCTTAGCAATTTCTACAACCTTAGCAACCATTTCTCCGTTGCTCTTTGCAAGAACACCTTTTTCCATATAAAGGTTATCTTCGAAACCAACTCTTACGTGTCCGCCAAGTGAAATTGTGGCAGCAGCAATGTGCCATGCATTTTTACCAAGACCTGTAGCAGTCCAAGTGGAACCAGCCGGAAGGCTTTCTACCATAAATAACAAGTCACGGATTGTTGCAGACATTTGAACACCCAATACAAAGTCAAAGTGAAGGGGATGTACCAATAGGCCTTTCTTATCTGCCTTTAATGCCGTATCAATCATACCTTTATCAAATACTTCCAATTCAGGCTTAATGCCTCTTTCTTTCATGATCTTTGCAAAATTAAAAATAGTATTATCTGTATTTACAAAGATATCATCTCCGCCAAAATTGCAAGTACCGCAATCTAAAGTAGCAAATTCCGGAGTAGGAACGATCTCAGTTGACTGTAATCTTTCCAGATCTGTCATACCAACTGCACCGCCTGTTGAAGGCTGAATAATAGCATCCGGACACTCTTTTCTGATAGCATCAACACATACCTGGAATCTGTCCTTGCTCTGAGTTGGAGTTCCATCGTCTTCTCTTACGTGAAGGTGGATTACGGATGCACCTGCATCATAAGCTGACTTTGCTTCTCTAACCACGTCCTCTACTGTGTAAGGAACAGCAGGATTCTGTTCTTTTGTTACTTCTGCACCACAAATAGCCGCAGTAATAATCAATTTTTCCATTAGTATTTTCCTCCTAAA
>DKLE01000229.1 GCA_002455605.1 Firmicutes bacterium UBA6648 | reverse complement strand
CTGATATTGAGGTTGATCCGAAAAAAACCGCTCTGTTAATCGTTGACATGCAGAAAGAGGTTGTTTCCAGAGAAATTGGTGAATCCATCCAATTCAGAGAAATGGGAGAATGGGAAAGATGGCTGCCGTTTCATGATCGATTAGATGGGATCGTTATTCCCAACAATGTTAAGCTATTGGAATATTTCCGGGAAAAGAATATGGCAGTTACTTTTGGGCGGATTGCCTGCTTAAGACCGGACGGGGAGGATAGAACGCCTGTCCAGAAAACAGAAGGCTGGAATGGAATTTTCCTTTATGTGAATAGTGAAGAGGCAGAAATGATTGATGAGTTAAAGCCTCTTCCAAGTGAAATTGTAGTCAACAAAACCACCGACAGCGTCGTGTCAGGAACGAACTATTCCAGACTAATCAGAAATTTGGGGATAGAAACGGTTGTAGTAACGGGAATTGTTACAGATCAGTGCGTGGCCGGTACTGTCAGAGGGCTTGCAGATGACGGATTTAAGGTAATCTGTGTGGAAGATGCTTGCGCGGCTGCATGTATGGAACTTCACGATGCAGAGCTGAAAATAATGAATAACTTATATTGTAACGTTTTAAGCACAGAAGAAACCATCGATGTTTTAGAAGGAAAACTGAAATAGATTGATAAATTGAGACTGTCCGATTGAATCGGACAGTTTTTTTGTAGAAGCTTATCAGATTCTAATAAAAAATTAAGGTAAATGTAAGAAATGGTAAATATTTGCGTAAGATTTACACCGTATAATTAAAAAATAGGGAATCAGGGATTAGATTAATAAAAGAGATTATTAGGGGGCTAATATGAACATACTGGAAAAAATAAAATATTATGCATGTGTACAGCCATTTGCAAAAGCGATGATATCGGATCAAGAAGAGATTACTTATCAGGAATTAGAATTATTTTCCGATTATCTGGCGTCCTATTTAGATCAAACCTGCGGGGAGAATAAAGCTCCCATAGCAGTATATGGTCATAAATCGGTATACATGCTTATTTGCATGCTGGCATGTGTGAAATCGGGGAGGGCTTATTGCCCCATAGATGTTTCTGTGCCGGACTATCGTATTCGGCTTATATTGGATAAAATGGAGCCATCAGCAGTATTGGCCACGGAAAATTTAAACGGGGGATTACACCGGATTATTAATTTGGACGGCATTAAAAAAATCATTCAGCTGCAGACAAAAAACATCTCACCGGATAAATGGGTAAAAGATGAAGAGGTCTTTTATATTATTTTTACCTCAGGCAGTACAGGAGAGCCCAAAGGAGTTCAAATCACAGCTAATAGTTTAAACAATTATTTAGAGTGGTCCATGGAGCTTGGCAGTACGAAAGAGGAAAAAAGGGGGAAATGTTTTCTGAATCAGGCTCCTTTTTCTTTTGATTTGTCTGTTATGGACTTGTATACTTGTCTTGCCAGCGGAGGTACCCTGTGGACTCTAAGTAAAGCTGTGCAAAGTGACTATCGGAGCCTGATGGAATCACTGGAGAAGTCCAATGGGGATATATGGGTATCTACCCCTTCCTTTGCGGAAATATGTCTGACAGATAAACAATTCAATGAACAGCTGATGCCTCAGCTGAAAACTTTCTTATTTTGCGGTGAGACACTCACCAAAGAAACGGTGCTAAAGCTGAGAGAACGGTTCCCTGCTGCCTGTGTAGTAAATACTTATGGGCCGACAGAATCAACGGTAGCGGTTACCAGTGTCATTATTGAAGAAAATCTATGCAAGGAAGAGAACAATTTGCCGGTGGGAAGGCCAAAACCGGGAACACGGATAGAAATCAGAGACAAAGATGGCTATCCGGTACCGAAGGGACAAAAGGGCGAAATTCTTATTCTGGGAAATACGGTGAGCAGCGGATATTATAAAGCACCTGAGCTGGACAAGAAAGCCTTTTTCTATGAGAAGGAAGGAAATAAAACCCTCAGAGGATATCGGACAGGAGATGAGGGATATCTGAGGAATGGCATGTTGTATTATTGCGGCAGAATCGATCTCCAGATAAAGCTGCATGGCTATCGAATTGAAATCGAAGATGTTGAAAACAATCTGCTAAAATTAAAGGAGATTGAACGGGCAGTGGTAATACCGAATATTAAAGATGGAAAAGCCAAGAGTCTGACGGCGTACATCGTATATAAGGGACAAGTGGCAGAACCTTTTGATACGGCTTTAATTTTAAAAAAACAGCTGAAAGAATTTCTTCCGGATTACATGATACCAAAAAAGTTTATATTTTTAGATGAATTCCCTATAAACAACAATGGTAAAATAGACAGAAAGCTTTTAGGGGGATTGCAGAAGTGATTTTATATGAGGGTTATTTATTTTATGTATGCTTGACAGTCGCCCTTATTCCGGCAATTATTCTTGGGATCCTGCAGAAGCCTTTAAGGAATTATAATTTGTTTATTTCCCTTGTATTTATTTTATTAACTTTATCCGGAAATGTCAGTCAGCTATATAGTTTTTTCGGATTCTTTATAGCAGAAGCCATTCTTGTACAAGGTTATTTATCCATCAGAAAAAAATATGGACGGGATCAAAAGCTATATTATATTGCTGTATTTTTGAGCATCCTGCCTCTGATTTTAAATAAATCGGCACCGCTTTTTAATGAGAATCTCTTTGGAATTTTGGGGATTTCATATCTGACGTTCAGAACGGTGCAAATGATAATTGAAATCTATGATGGGGTTATTACAGAGGTTCCCTTTGGGGAGTATGCAGGATTTATATTATTCTTTCCTGCCTTGAGCTGTGGACCCATAGACAGGAGCAGAAGGTTTCATGAAGATTGGATAACAACCTATGAACGAGATGAATATTTGAACTTAGCCGGAACAGGAGTGTTCAAAATCCTGCTGGGGATTGTATATAAATTAATTTTGGCGGTGCAATTTTATAAGGTCATGGAATTTTTTGATGGAGGACAATGGTACTGCGTCATCGGGTACGCATATATGTATGGCTTCTACTTATTCTTTGATTTTGCCGGCTATAGTTTGATGGCTGTGGGCACCAGCTATGTTTTGGGGATAAAGACTCCGGATAATTTCAGAAAGCCTTTTATAGCGAAGGATATGAGAGACTTCTGGGAACGTTGGCATATCAGCCTGTCCTATTGGTTCAGGGATTTTATATTTTCACGTTTTATTATGAAATGCGTGAAGAAAAAGTGGTTTAACACAAGACTGCAGAGAGCTTCCATGGGATTTATGGTCAATATGCTGATTATGGGCATGTGGCACGGACTTACGTTATCCTATGTGTTATATGGATTGTATCACGGCATCCTGCTGGCACTTACAGAAATATATCAAAAGAAGTCTCAGCTATACAAAAAATATAAAGACAAAAAGACATACCAGCTTTTATCGTGGTTTATCACGCTGCAGCTTGTGATGTTTGGATTCTTAGTTTTTTCAGGAAAATTTACAGAGCTTTTAAATTTAGGGGGATATTGAAATGAGAGAAAAAATTTTAGATATGTTAGCAGAAATTTGTGAAGATGATATCGTACGGGAAAATACGGATATTGATTTGTTAAAAACCGATTTGCTTGATTCGTTGGGGTTCGCAGAGCTGTTAGCATTAGTAGAAGAGGATTTTGGAATTGTATTGTCACCGTCAGAATTTCAGAGAGAGGACTTAAATACTCCGGCAAAAATCATGGAAGTAATAGAGTCAAGGGGATAGAAAAAAGTGAGAAAAGCAAAGGCATTTATCGTCGCATTGATATTGTTCTGCTTTACGGTATATGGGTTACATTTTTACAGTATTCAGGCAATCGGATTAGACAACAATGAATTCAGCACCTGGTCCAATAAGGCAAAGTTCAATTCTCCCGAGGCAATAAAAGCAAATTTAAACGAACACACGGTGGTTGTATTCGGATCTTCTGAATTTCAGCATGGGCAGAGGACGATTTATCATCCAAAAGCAATGTTTAAAGATTTTAATTTTAATCCCATGCTGATTGGCGCAGGCTATTACCAAAGCTTAGAGCATGCCATTACACTGGCATCCATTGGAGAAACCATTCCTTCTAAAAAAGTAGTACTTTTGCTGTCTCCTACTTGGTTCAAAAAGCAGGGTGTGGTAGATACAGCTTTTGCCTCCCGGTTTTCTGAAAGCAGCTATATTGAAATGCTGAGAAATCAGAAGCTGTCACCGGAGAGAAAAGAATATATGATGAAAAGATCCAATGCACTTCTTGGTGTGGATAAATCAACGCTGAAGAGGGTAGAGCTTTATGAACGGGTATTGATGAAGAAAGATTCCACTTTGATGGATGAATGGAACTACAAGGTATATACCGATTTTCTAGATGAAAAGAGCAGACAGGGGGTTATCCTGCAGGCTAAAATGGCAAATATAAAATCCAATCAGAATAAAGAGAATACAGACAGAGATATTGATTGGAAAGCCTATTGGCTGAAAGCGGAACGACAGGGAGAACAGCACAATGATAACCCGTTTTATATGGCACCGAAAGGCTTTATGAAGGTTAAATACAAATACGATGGTCTTCCGCCTGAAAGAGCCAAACAAGTGAAAAATTGTTATTCGGATTCACCGGAATATGAGGATTTCAAATGTTTTTTAGATATCTGCAAGGAGTTAAACATAGAACCTCTTATTGTGGCACTTCCGGTTAATGGCTACTGGTATGAGCATGCAGGATTTCCGGCGGAGACAAGGGAACAATACTATGAAAATATACGAATGATAACAAAAGAATATGGAGTACAGCTGGCGGATTTATCCCATGAGGAATTTACCAAATATTTTTTTGAAGACGGTGTACATCTTGGAGGGAAAGGATGGGTTGCAGTGAATGAAATACTTTACAACTTTTATAACGAAACTGAAAAGCAATCAGAAATGTAAATCCATTATTTGGACGGTGGGATTTTATGCATTAATGATGATAATCTATTTATATTTAATCAATGCCAATTTGTCCACAGCACCGATTTATGTATATTCTCAGTTTTAATAAGGATTACAAAAGAAGCCTTTTACAAGAATAGGCTTCTTTTCATTTTTTGTTTATTCTGTTTCATAAGGCCAGTCCTTTATTCCGCCAAAATCAAAGATATTGGAATAGCCTAATTCTGCAAGCTTGGATGCCGCCTGTTTACTTCGGTTACCGCTTCTGCAATAAATCAGTATAACAGAATCAGAAGGAAGGTCCAGTTCTGAGACCGTGTCTTCACTGATATTTTCGTTGGGGATTAGTATTGAATCGGGAATATGCTTTTTATCATACTCCTCTTTTGTTCGAACATCTAAAATGATTGCATGAGGATTTTCATCCATGATAGTTTTAGCGTCCTCAGCGCTTATGGTAGAGTATCCTTTTGTTTCTTCCGTTTTACCAGTAGAAGCTGCCTGATATTCGTTACCGCAGGTTTCTTTAAATTCCATATTTTCTAATACCTCATTATCGTTTTTGCAGCCGGCATTTAATGCGGAGATTATAATCAATACAATAACTGCTGCCAATTTTTTTATGGACATGTGAACACTCCTATAGAACCTTTTGTTTATTTTTGTTAGCTTGATGATACCATATTAGAAATAATAGGGCAAGCATTGCTGTGGTTCCTTCTGCAGCTGGAAAAGATATCCAAACCCCTTTTGTTCCCAGAAGCATTGCAAAAATAAATACCATAGGAATGATTGCTGCGAAGCCTCTTACCACAGAAATAACAAAAGATTGCTTGGGGCTTTCTACCGCACTGAAGAATGTAGTGGAAACAATATTGAATCCGGCGCAGAAGAATCCAGTAAAATAAAGCTGAATTCCGGATGAGGCCAGATCATGAAGCCTTACATTCCTTTCGCTATTGAATACTCCTATTAAAAAGTCCGAATGAATAAGGGAAAACGTATAAACAAAACCGGAAAAAGTAATAGCAGTGATGATAGCATATTTCAAAAGCTGCTTAACCGTATTATGCTCCCTTAATGCATAATTATTACTGAGCAGTGGCTGTACCCCTTGAGAAATTCCAGTGAATATGGCTATGATCACTAAGGCCAGATTTGCTATGATTCCATAGGCTGCGACACCAATATTTCCTTCGATTTGTGAAATAACCAGATTAAAGGTGATAAGGACTACCCCCGAAGAAAGCTCCGTGATAAATGCTGCGATTCCAAGACTCAGTATACTGAAAATATAGGCAGGGATGATACTGCTCCTCTTAAAGTGGAATTGATTTTTATGCATGGTGAAATGAAGGGATAAGATGGCCAGACTGATAATAGGAGATAATCCTGTGGCAAAGGCTGCACCAAACATTCCTAAATTGCACGGATAGATAAAAACATAGTCTAAAATAATGTTAGAAAAGCTTCCCGTAAGCATAGCGATCATAGAAAGCTTAGGGTTATGATCGTTTCGTACATATGCCAGTAAAATATTATTTAATATGAAGAACGGAGCAAAACAAAGTATGGTTTTGAGGTAAATGTCGGTGATCGCTAAAGTGGATTGATCTGCGCCAAGCAAAGTGGAAATAGGCGAAGAAAACAACAGGCCAATCAGAGCGATGATAATTCCCCCAGCTATGCCAAGCAATACACTGTGAGTAAATACCATGTTGGCCTGCTCCGGTTCATTTTGAGATTTTAAAATGGTAAATTTGGCACCGCCTCCCATACCTGCCATGAGACCGATTCCGTTGATAATATTATAGGCGGGAATAGCAAAATTAAGGGCGGCAAGCCCCAGAGAACCCAGTGACTTGGAAATAAAAAAGGTATCTGCCAGGATATAGCAGGAAAGTCCAATCATGCCCAGAACGTTTAAACTCACGTATTTTATAAAATCTCCTTTTATTGCTGTGTGTGTCATAAAAAGCCTCCAATATAATAAGTAAAAATGCTGAAAATAAAAAAGCACCCGATATTCATACTTTCAAGGGCCTACAGTATGAGTTTCGAATGCTGACCAGTATTCTTGTCCGGCGACAAGAACAACAGTGTTTTATTTGTTTTTTTTATTATTACATAATTAAAAATTTTTTTCAAGTAAATAAAAAAATTAAGCATAGGAAAACAAGCGTCCAAATGGAGCATTTTTGTCTGTACAGAGTAGAAACAATTAAAAAAATATGTATAATAAAAGATATAAGAGTCTGCCTCAGCAGATTTTTTTTAAGGCATAAGGTTAGCTTTGGCTAACTTAAACCATAAGCTTTAGCTTAATAATTTAGATAGTTTAAAGGTGAAGGAGGAAAGTTCATGGAAGATAATAG
>DKLE01000021.1 GCA_002455605.1 Firmicutes bacterium UBA6648 | reverse complement strand
TTTGACCGTTAATACAGTAATTTATGCGATTATATTTTATATATATTATTATAAATTTTCTTTTTTAAGTCTAACATCTGGTTCTGCCGGAAGCTTGAATAATGGGATGAATCGGTCAAGACCAGTAAATGTTAATACGATAAGTGAGCCTACTGCTGTCATTGCCATGAAGTTGTATCGGATGATATCCATACCTACGAATTGATGAAGTGGATATACGGCAGTAGCAATACCGATATAGAATGCAATGTATACGTGCCATGGAATCAGCTGTGAACCGAATACCCCAAGAGCATCATTAAATGCAGAGTTTCTTAGTTTTAATGTATACATGTCTTTTTCACTGCCTTCAACG
Organism: Firmicutes bacterium UBA6648; assembly: GCA_002455605.1. Lineage (GTDB taxonomy): Bacteria > Bacillota > Clostridia > Peptostreptococcales > Anaerovoracaceae > Aminipila. The sequence continues at coordinate 7,372 of DKLE01000021.1, read as the reverse complement.
TTCTTTTCAACTAAATCCTTGATGATAGGTCCAACTGTTACAATTTGAGCCATTTCATCAGCAAGAGCAGCATTACCGAATAATGAAAGAATAGCATTGCAAGTCATTAAATGTCTTACTTTTCTTGAAATCTTCAGTACTAGATGTGACAAAGGTGCAAAAGCATCAATTCGGCCCATAACCCCGCCGAATGCAGATACCCACATCATCATTACGATTACCCATGAACCTGCATCAGAGAATCCAGCTGTCATAAGATCTACATAAGAACCAAATGAAGGAATAGTTCCAGCCAGTGTACCTAGAAGGTATGCGGAGACAATACCAGCCCCTAGACAGATGAATGTGGACATACCCATAACTGCCAGCACGATTACCAGAATCAGCGGAATAACCATGTAAATAGGAACTCCGGCTTCAATCTGATTTAATAGGTCAACAGCAGCAGGTCTTTCTGCAGAAAGGAAATCAAATACTTCAGGCGGAATAGCAGCGATAGCCTCTGCTCCGTTTGTTGTCTGACCAGGAAGTCCTAAACCGCAAACAAAGAAAATAATACCAGTAGTTACCAAACAAAGGACTGACCAAACGCCTTGATGTCTGATTCTGTCAATAACTTCAACTCCCTGAATACCGGAACTTACAACTGTAGTATCTGAAATAAGACCAATGTTATCACCAAAGCATGCTCCTCCGGCAATAGCAGCTGTAGTCAGTAACAAGTTACCGTCTACTAGGTGGTTTAACCATAAGAAAATTGGTGCGCAAGCAGCGAAGGTTCCCCATGAAGTTCCTGTTGCAACGGATAAAACAGCGGTTACTGTCAAACCTACAACAGCAACTGTTTTACCTGTAACACCAAGGCCTAGTGCAATGTTTACAATTGCAGCCCCTACGCCTGTTGACATAAATGCACTTGCCATAGCATAAGCGAACATAAGAATAAATAGTGCGATAAGAATTTTGCTTACACTGTCCATAGCAGCATCCAGGCATTCATTGAACTTTAACTTTTCTGTCAGCATTGCAACAGCAATTGCAGTGAATGCAGCAACTGGTGCAGCAGTAAGTGCGTCTACACCACTGATCATCAAAGCTGCCATTACGAGTACTGGGACGAACTTAAAAGCCGCCTTTAAACTTTTCATAATAACTCCTCCTAAAAAAATAAAAAAATCGCATTGTCACGAATTGTCGCAACGCTTTTATTTTATTCATTATATCGGTATATGTCAACATCTTTTGACACAAAAATATCAGTATTTACAGACTATTCTGCCCGGATTGGTCAGAAGCACAAAAACAGGGCATTTGAAGGGACTAAGGATACAATTGTTGAAATAATTTGAAATATCAGAAAAAACCAGCAAGTTATTGTTTTCAATAGGAGAATGAATTAATATGATTTTATATGCATATATTTTATAATTTACTTAAAATTACTAATAGTGTTTGACTATTCCATAACAATTTAGATAATGGGTTATTTGGATTTATTTTGTACTAATTATTGACAAAATATAAGCTTTATTTAATTTTTTTGGAAAGGAGAAAATTAATGGTAAAAGAAACGTTAGATAGATATTTGAAAGAAGCGCTTTTTTTGAATGATTTGCCTGGACTGGCTGTAGGAATTTCCCTAGGAGAAAAGAGTCCTCTGAAGAATAAAAATATGAAATATCAAGAGGCAGCAGGTTATCAGAATTTTATGACCAAAAAAACGCTAAAGAAAGATACAATTTTTCATGCAGCATCTATAACGAAATTATTGGTGGGAACTTCAATTATGCTGCTGCATGAGAGAGGCAGTTTAGAGCTGGACGCGGCAGCTATCCGATATATCCCATGGCTGTTTATCGACGATAAACGATATAAAAGGATAACCCTTCGACAGCTTCTGACTCACACAGCAGGAGTGAACGATGTGTCAGACTATGGATGGAACCGGCCTGACCTAGATGAAGAAGCTTTAAAAAGATATATACAAAGTGATGAAGTGGCAAAATCAAAGCTTCTTTGGAGTCCTGAAGAGAATAGGTTCAGATATAGTAATATAGGTTTTGAAATTTTAGGAGCAGTGATAGCGCAGGTATCTGGCATGAGTTTTGAAGACTTTGTGATGCAGAACCTTTTAGATCCGCTGGAAATGAAAAACACGAATTTGTTGACGTTTCAACGGTCAGGAGGAAGCTTAGAGCTGGAGGTTCTGGAAAAAGCTAATGTAGCAATGCCTCATACTAAGGATGCAGAGAAGCATATTATTTTGGAAAAATATTTTCCGTATAACCGGGCACATGGACCAAGCTCTACGATGACCACAAATCTGGAAGATTTGGAAAAGTGGGCGAGGGCACACTTGGAGAGGCGTATATTGACCCACAAAGCCTATGAAGAAATGTGGAAGCCTCAGTCTCTAGTTCCCAATAACGGAGAGCATATCGGGTTAAGCTGGTTTATCAGAGAGCAAAATGGCTATACCCTTTATGGCCATGAGGGCAGTGATGATGGGTTTCGAGCGAGTTTTTGGATATGTCCGGAATTAGATATGCACATTGCTGTTGAATCTAATATCACCCAAGCTCCTTTAAAGCGAATAAGTAAAGAAATCTTCAATATAATGACCTCGGCGTAAACCGAGGTCTTAATTTTACTGGCTATTCTCTTATAAATTCCAGAAAGTCTTCAAAATCATCAAAGTCACTTTGGATAAACTCATAAAGCACCGGCTCTTTAAATTCATATTTAGCAGTCATGGACAAGTACTCTTTTAAAGGACTTTTTCTCAGATCCATTTCTAAGGATAAAATTCCTTTGACATTGTAACTGGCAATGATCATCTGTCCGAAGTCGGAGATATAGAACATACCGTAGACATCCTCATTCAGCCTGAAAACCTCCTTGTTTACATGAGCATTATTTTTGTTAAAGGCTAAAAAAAGTCTGCCGTTCTCATGAATAGTCATCATGGCATTTGTGGTAATTTCAGCCAGACTATTATCAATGAATTCATCATTATCTGTTTGAAGATCATATACAGTAATAAATTCCGGTCTGGAAAGCATCATGGCTGCCTCAGCAGCACTGACTTTAAAATCTGATCGCCTTTTAAAACCGGATATAAGCAAAGAATCTACAGTAATCTCTGATATGATGATATGATATTTGCCGTTACTTTCAACCAGAGATTCACATAAATAAGAATTATTTTCTTTATCACAAACATCAATGGAGTTTTTGCACAATGTGGAGATCGGATAATCAGAATATATGTCTACTGGAATTCTGCCGTTAGTCAGGTATTTTGCGGCATAGTAATCCCGGCCGAAGCAGCGCATTAGAAAATAATTAATGGACTGACAATCCGAATGAATCGGATCACACATTTTGTTCATCAATTCGTGCTTTTCTTTAACGGTCAGAACGACATTTTTTTGTAATATGAATTCGTATTCTTCTTTGCCTTTGGGCATTGGCAAAGACAAATCCTCATTGGCTTTTGCATATTCCTGAACGAGATAACACGCTTCGTCTTCGGTTATTTTAACTTTGCGCCCGCCTAGACCTCCCAGCAGGGCACTTTCAATTATCGTTAATTCTTCGATGTTGTTTCCTACAATGCTTTTGTACGTCTCAAAACCGTATTCTTCTGCATCAAAATAAAAAAATTGATGAAAATCCGAGCTTAAATCTTCTGCTTCAATTCCCCAGTGTATATAAAGGCCTGTAACACCCATAAGCCTTGTATCTGTAATGTAAGCGCTGATAAATTGTTTGTCGCTGTGCAGAGGAGAGTCAAGACCTCCTCTTATAACTTTAAATTTTCTGTCCAATATTACCTACCCTTTTCTTTAATCATAATAAAGTTAGTATAACCCAAAAGGTTATATATTGACAATATGCTATTTGTGGATATAATATAAGTAAGAAAACAACAATTGAAATTAAAAGTACAAGGGACTTTAATTTCTTAAATAACCCCTTATCAAGAGCGGCGGAGGGAATAGGCCCAATGATGCCCAGCAACCTATGTATTTCAGATGCATTTGCAGAACAAATATAAAAGGTGCTAAATCCTACAGAAGTGGTATTCTGGAAGATGAGGAAAGATAATCCAATACGTGAAATCTGACCTCTTTTGAAAGAGGTTATTTTAGTTTTTGAGCATAATATAATTTAGTTTAATTTACGTAGAATATGTAAGAAAGGAAGTCTTATTATGAAAAGATTGTTTACTTCAGAATCAGTAACAGAAGGGCATCCTGATAAAATATGCGATCAGATTTCAGATGCTATTTTAGATGCTATTTACTCACAGGACCCTTATGGAAGAGTTGCAGCAGAGACAACAACAACAACCGGCTATGCAATGGTAATGGGTGAAATAACTACTAAGTGTTATATCGATATACCTAAAATTGTAAGAGGAGTAATTTGCGATATTGGGTACGATAAGAGCGAATACGGATTTGACGGAAATACCTGTGCTGTTTTGACTGCTATTGACGAGCAGTCAGGGGATATTGCCATGGGAGTTGATAAAGCATTAGAGTATAAAGAAGGCTCTTTGGCGGATCAGATTGAGGAAACCGGTGCGGGGGATCAGGGTATCATGTTTGGATTTGCATGCAATGAAACACCTGAACTGATGCCTATGCCTATTTCGTTGGCACATAAGCTGGCTTTACAGCTGACAAAAATTCGAAAGGACGGAACGCTTAAATACCTAAGACCGGACGGAAAAACCCAAGTGACTGTGGAATATGACGGGGACAAGGTTAAAAGAGTGGATACGGTTCTGATTTCCACGCAGCATGATCCGGAAGCAACTCAGGAACAGATCAGAAAAGATCTGATTGAAAAGGTGATTAAGCCGATTATTCCGGCAGAGCTTTTAGATGATGAAACAAAATATTTTGTAAATCCTACCGGCAGATTTGTTATTGGCGGACCTCACGGAGATTCCGGACTGACAGGAAGGAAGATCATCGTTGACACTTACGGAGGATATGCTAGACACGGCGGCGGTGCATTCAGCGGTAAAGACCCTACAAAGGTAGACCGATCCGCTACGTATGCAGCAAGATATGTGGCAAAAAATCTTGTAGCTGCGGGTTTGGCAGATAAGTGCGAAATTGAGCTGGCTTATGCAATCGGTGTGGCTAAACCGGTATCTGTATTGGTGGATACTTTTGGAACCGGCAAGATTTCAGAAGAAAAAATTGTTGAACTTGTTGAGAAGCATTTTGATTTAAGACCGGCTGCGATTATTCGGGATTTGGATTTAAGAAGACCGATCTACAGACAGGTTGCTGCCTATGGACACTTTGGAAGAACAGATATTGATGTTCCTTGGGAAAAAACAGATAAGGTCGATGTGCTGAAAAAAGATGCAGCATTATAAAATTTAACTGTAAATATAATTATGTCAACAAAAGTCATCCCTGTTATTGAACAGGGATGACTTTTGTTTTTTTATCACAAAAAAGGAAGAAAAATTGTTGCATTTCACAAAAAAATTACGTATAATAAACAATCATACGCTAAAATTTGAAAACGAATGCTTATGGGTTTTAGCACTATAGAAAATAATGAATATTATATATAACTAAGTAAAGTGATATGTATGCGAGGAGGGATTTCCGGTGGGAATCAAAGTTGCGAAGTTTGGCGGTTCATCAGTAGCCGATGCGATACAGCTTACCAAAACAAAAGAAATAATTGAAGCAGATAGAAACAGAAGATATGTTGTAGTCTCTGCTCCCGGAAAAAGATATGATCAGGATAATAAGATTACCGATCTTTTGTATTTATGCAAAACTCATATCGAACATAATCTGCCGTATGAGCAGGTATTTCAAGTGATTTGTGACAGATACATGGCTATGGAAATTAACCTGAGAGTAGAAATCGATCTGTTAAAAGAATTTGATGAAATAAAAAGAAACCTTCAAGAAGGTGCTTCTTCTGATTATATAGCAAGCAGAGGGGAATATTTGAATGCCATGATCACGGCAGCAATGCTGGGATATGATTTTGTGGATGCGGCAGGACTAATCCTATTTGATGAAAAAGGAAAATTTCTTGCTGAAGAAACCAATAAAATTCTGGGAGAAGCTCTGAAAAAACATGAGAGAGCAGTTATACCCGGATTTTACGGAACCTATCCGGATGGAAAAATTAAAACCTTTTCCAGAGGAGGTTCAGATATTACAGGAGCTATTGTGGCTAGGGCAGTGGGAGCGGAGGTTTATGAAAATTGGACCGATGTGTCCGGATTTTTAATGGCCGATCCAAGAGTTGTAAAAAATCCCAAGCCCATTAGCAGAATTTGCTATAAAGAATTGAGAGAGCTTTCCTATATGGGGGCTTCCGTACTGCATGAAGATGCCATTTATCCGGCTAGAATTGCCGGTATTCCCATTAACATCCGAAATACCAATATTCCTTCTGATCCGGGCACGATGATCGATGCGGAAGTGGATGTTCAGAAGGATCGGATAATTACCGGTATAGCTGGGAGCAAAGATTTTTCCGTAATTGCTATTTATAAAAACGGTTTGAGTCAGGAAAGCGGATTTATCAGACGCCTCAGCAGCATTTTAGAGGATTATGATATTGCCATTGAACATATGCCAAGCGGCATTGATACCGTTTCCATTGTCGTTTCCAATAAAAGCATTGACGGGAAGCGGGATGAGGTTATTGAGGAAATCAAGAGAAAGCTGGATCCCGGCAGTCTTGATATTTTTGACGATATGTCATTGATTGCCACTGTAGGAGCAGGTATGTCAAAGAGGCTTGGGGTTTCTGCAACTTTATTTACTGCCCTTGCGGAAGCAGGTGTAAACGTAAGAATGATTGATCAGGGCTCCAGTGAAATGAATATTATCGTAGGTGTAGAAACAAAAGATTTTAATCGGGCAATACAAGCTATTTACGATGCTTTTGTTCCGCCTGCTAAGGAATAACACACAAAAGAACAGCAAAGAAAAGCAGCGGGAATTCCTGCTGTTTTTTATTTGTCTTTACTTAAAATGACGATTTGCCCTCGAATAGCATAGCTCCATGTGATATAATAAAAAAATAAGAAAAAGTAAAAAGAATGGAGTTGGGACGAATGCCACTAATTATACCGGATAAATTACCGGCAGGTGATCTGCTGCAAAAGGAAAATATTTTTGTTATGCATGATGCGGCCGCTACAAAACAGGATATCAGGCCCCTCCGCATATTGATGGTAAATTTGATGCCGGATAAGGCCGCTACTGAGACACAGATTGCAAGGGTACTTGCCAATTCCCCCCTGCAGGTGGAGTTGACTTTAGTCAGAATGGGAAGCCATGAAGCTAAAAATGTACAGATCGGAAGAGCG
>DKLE01000058.1 GCA_002455605.1 Firmicutes bacterium UBA6648 | reverse complement strand
ATCTATTTTAAGCAAAAAAGCTCCCCTCAGAGAGCTTTTTTATTATGCTTTAAAAATTAGATCTTCTCCTATTTAATTGATTTGTCTCCATGAATTCCAGTGAATCTAATGCCTCTCCGGTTCCTATGGCCACACAGGACTTTGGATCTTCTGCAATCCGCACCTGAATACCGGTTCTTTCCTGTATTCTCTTATCAATGCCGTAAAGCAGCGCGCCGCCGCCGGTAATGACAATTCCCGAATTGCTGATATCGGCAGCCAATTCCGGAGGAGTTCTCTCCAGTACCGAATGTACCGCTTCAGCTATGGTTTGTAATGGTTCTTCAAGGGCTTCCATCATTTCAGCAGAAGATACCTCTATGGATTTAGGCAATCCGCTGACTAAATCTCGTCCTCGACATTCCATAGAAATAGGCTCTTCTCTCTGGTAAGCTGTGCCGATGGTCATCTTTAACTCTTCGGCGGTTCTCTCACCAATATATAATTTATGCACTTTTCTCATATATTTAACAATATATTCATCAAATTTATCCCCTGCAATTTTTACAGAAGAGCTGGCAACAATCCCCCCAAGGGATATAACGGCAATATCCGTAGTTCCTCCGCCGATATCAATGACTAAGACACCATCCGGTTTGGAGATATCCAGACCGGCTCCGATGGCAGCAGCAATAGGCTCTTCCATCAGATATACATCCTTGCCTCCTGCCTGAGTAGCCGCTTCTCTTACTGCTCTTTTTTCCACTTCTGTAACACCGCTGGGAACACATACCATAATTCTGGGTCTAAAAAATCTGCTTGTTCCGCAAGTTTTCTTTATAAAATACTTCAGCATTCTTTCTGTTACATCATAATCAGAAATAACGCCATCACGCAGTGGTCTGACTGCAACTATATTTGCAGGAGTTCTACCAAGCATCTGTCTAGCCTGTTCACCTACTGCTAAAATCTCGTTGTTATCCTGATTTATTGCTACAACTGAAGGCTCGTTTAAAACGACACCTTTACCTTTAATATAAACTAAAACATTGGCCGTACCAAGGTCAATCCCAACTTCTGATGAAAATCCCACTTGATTTCTCCTTTCAATTTAAAACTGCTCTTTAAGTAATTATTCACTAAAGAGCAGCACAATTAGTCTTTGTTTTATGTAATAAATACATTCTAGCTACCAACTATTTGCCCAAAAATGCTATCCTCTTCGTTTTTAGAGAAATTGGTATTGATATACCCTTGCATTCTTGCACCATACTGTACATAAAAGTTAGATACGGTAATATTTCCGACAACAACAGAATTTGAAAGGAATTCTCCGTTGCCTCCAATATTTACTTCGCCCTTTATTTTGCCATCAACTCTAGTATTTTGGGCTGCAATATCTCCCACCAGTAAAGTATCCTTATCCATAAGCAAAGCACCCTTTGAACTAATGTTTCCTTTAATTTGTGCGCCCTCCAATAGGATATCAGTAGCTTCAATATCTCCTTGAACAAAACCTGATACGCCTACATTCTTTGTAGTATCAATTTTGCCCTTAACCTTACCATTTAATTCAATGTTTTCAAAAGATTTTATATTACCTTCAATTATTGTGTTTCTAGTAATAATTGTTGTGCCTACTTCATCCTCATTATACGGTTCGTTAGGACCCATACCGTTTCCGGAGTTTCCGTTTCCATTACCGCCTCCGCCTCCATTGCCGAAATTATTATTCATTCGGCCGGCATCCCCATTAAAATTGTCGGAAAAGCCACCTTGAGAAGACTGTCCATATCCCGGCTTGTCAAAAAATGCCGGTTCCTCATAATTAGTATTCGTCTGCTGTTTATTATATGCATCATTATTATTTTGATATGTATGAGTACTTCCCATATTTTGTGTATTTTGAGCACTTTGGTTAAAAGCCTGGCTAAAATCCTGATTTAACCTGTCATTGCTAGTTGGCTCCGCAGGAGTTTGATTTGCCGCCGTATAGTTTTCTCTATTATCTGGCGATGCTGCCGGCTCTTCATTAACCCTCATTTTATCTTGTGAAGAATCCAGCCCCAGAATTTCTCTCATGGCCTGGCTAAAATTTCCTTTATTACTCATTTTTGGTGCCTCCAATAAATTCACTCGTAATATTTATCTACCCTATGAAAAGGTAATTGGTTTAACATCTGCTGTTAATTTTTCAAAAACATATCCACTGTCCCGATAAAACCGGATTATCTCTTTTAATGCCTCACAGGTATTACTATTTCCGTTGTCATGCATTAAAACAATACATTTATCTGCTCGCCCAGGAAGTTTTGTACCATTCTTTACCATTGCTTCCGTCGATGCTTTCCCCGATCCATCATCAGCACATACATTCCAATCAAAATATACGAAGCCTCGTTTTGTTACTTCTTCTGTCAACGCTTTATAGTTATCTTTATCATATGCATTTATGCTGCCACCCGGAAATCTAAGTATACTCGGTCTTTGACCTGTAATTTGATAGATCCTGTCGTATGATTTGCTAAAATCCTCCAAATAACTATCTACTGAAGAATATATGGTGTCATAGTTGTAATCTGATGAAGTTAGTATTCCTATGGCATGTCCATCGTCATAGGTCTCTTTAATAATACTGTCCGCTGTCTGTTTCTCACTGGTATTAAAGAAAAAAGTCGCTTTGATCCGGTTTTCTTTTAGTATTTCCAAAATCTGCGAAGTATTTCCAGAAGAACCATCATCAAAAGTCAGATATACCACTTTTCTTTCCGTTTCTGAAAGATTATCAGAAATAGCAGCAGCCACGGTGACTCTTTCTTCTTTTATAGCAGAACCTGTAACTTTTTTTTCATCTGTTGCAGCAACAGTCGTTTCAGGCCTTTCCGCCACAGGCTTCTTCTCCCAAAGATTCAGCTTACCGCCAACCAAAAATGTCAATAAGCCAACTATGACAATTATTATTGAAAGAGCCGCAAAAATAATTAAACGCTTATAAAAAGCAACACTTCTTTCTTTCATACATACTCTTTCCTTATTCCAATTGTAAACATATACTAGAATATTATCACAATTTCATGCAGAAAACAAGATATGTTTTTACTTCTGTAAAGCTTTATATTCCTCCAAATGCTGATTGTATTTGGTAACCTTTTCTATATATTTCGAGTATAAATCATTAAACTCAGACTGTTTTTCAACCAACTGATCCGCATACTGAGATTCCTTGTTTTCATCATACTTACGGCTTATTTCTGCTATTTCTGCATTTATCTCATTGATTCTGGCGCCCAGTTCATCCAGCTCCCCTTTTTCGGTTTTCAAGGTCTTTTCCATTTCCTGCGCCTCTGCCGATACAGTAATCGGATTATATGCTCCGATGCTTGCATTGGATTTTTGTACTTCATTTATCAGTACGCCTACAGAAGTTACCATTAGAATCAGTATAACGACAATAGCATACACCCATTTTTTCATGCTGTTTTTATATTCGAGATTTAACTCGTTTATTTTATCACTGAGCTCCTGTTCATGCCTTTTCTGCATATCTTCCATTGCCAGCCGCATTCTTGCCGCTTCCGCTTCTGCTTCTGCCGCAGCTTCCTGAACCAACCGGTCCATTAGAGGTATTTGTTCTTTCTCCTGCTCTTCTTCAGTCTTTACCAATCGAAGCTCATTATTAAGAACTCCCTGAATTACTTCTTTATAGTCAATCCCTGTTCGGGAGCTTTTTTTAAAGAATTCCCGCTTTCTCTCTTTTTCCAGTGCTTCCAATTCGCCTAGTTCCGCCGGAGGCGCCAGACCGCTGTTTTCGTCCAATGCCGGATTTCCCATAGCCGTGCTCGCCGCATGAGGCGCCATTCTTGTTTTTTCTTCCTGCTTGATAAGCTTGCTTAAATTACTTATCTCTCCTGTAATATAATCATCCTCAAACAATTCATTAAACAGTTCATAAAGCTTTAAGCTTTCATTGAAAAGCCCTGCATTGCTCAGAATTTTAGATACCACTATAAATTTCCCGGAGAACATCATTCTCAGCCGAGTGTTCATCGAGTGTTCATTGGGTATAATATTAATCACAATTCTCTTAAAGTCCGGTGTTATGTTAGTCATAATATAATTATAAGCATTGGTGATTGCCAGCTTTTCTTCCATGGATGTGGCATTAATCCCCGTAACATTGGCTAACAGTACATTATTTACATATTCCGCTTCCTTTACAAACCATTTCTCCAGCTTCTCATATAAAGCATTCTGTATTTTAGAAAAGGGAAGCTGTGGTTTTTCTACACTGGTTAAAATGGTATGTATGTGAATTGCTTCCTCCAGATTGATCTTGCTGCTTTGTCTGTTAACGATTTCTTTTATGGGATATAAAATATTATCTTTGAACTCATTATATAAAAATGCCATTTTATTATTATCAATGGCTTCTATTTTGTTTCCGCTGAAAAATCCCCAGAATCTACCCACTGAAACATTTAACAGATCATTAATTAAATTTAATATAATTCCCCATTGTTCTGTCATCGTGAAATTTCTATCAAAAACGCACAGAAAAATATACTGTGCTAAAAAGGAATTATAGTCGGTTGTATTGACTCCTTGCTTCTTTCCAAAAAACTCAACAAATTCCCCTTTATTCCCTAATCTAACAGCAATATCCGGATCGGAAAACCAAAAAATTTTATAGACATAACTGTCAGCATGTTCCAATGCCCATTCCATATTTCCTTTAGTTCTGTTGGGCGCGCCAAGCTTAGTCTTATCAAATTTAGATTTATATTTTTCAGGTGCACTCTTCCACTGTTCATAAAGTTCCGTTAGTTCATCTTCATCACAGAAAGTAGAAGCACCTAATATTCTATATGGATTGTTAATAATCATCCCAAAGGCATCATTAAAATCTTCATTCTTTCCAATACCGGCTATTAAATTGTCGTATGCAGATTGTTTGATTGCCACGAATACGCACTCCTTTTTTTAATTAGCTTTTCCCTTATATAATTTTAAAATATTTTTGTAAAATATGCTATACTAAAGTTACAAATTTTATAACTTTAATTTGCAAAACTCAAGAAAGGTGTAATTAACATGAAAAAAATAGCCTTTACCGGTGGCTTGTTAATTGACGGCACCGGCCATACACCCGTAGAAAACGCATTAGTATTAATTCATGATAAAAAAATCGAATATGCGGGACATTCAAAAAACTTTGATCCAAGTTATGAAATAATCGATATAAGCAGTAAAACAATTATACCCGGCCTAGTGGATACCCATTTACATTTTTCAGGAAATCTGACGGACAACGACAGTGACTGGATCCTTGAGGATCCCATACAAAAAACGGTAGTGGCGGTTCAGCAGGCCCACGAATGCCTGGAACGGGGTCTGACTACAGTAGGAGAAATTTCTCGTTCCGGTCTTCACATACGAAATATGATCGAAGCCGGTATTATGCAGGGCCCACGAATCCTTGGCTCCGGCCTTGGCTTTTGCCGTACCTGCGGACATGGGGACAGTCACAGACTTCCTCTCTCCTATAACGAAGAATCTCACCCCTGGGCAGAACGTGTGGATGGCCCATGGGAACTTAGAAAGGCAGTGCGCAGAAGACTTCGGGAAAATCCCGATGCCATTAAAATCTGGAGTACCGGCGGGGGAATATGGCGATGGGATCAAAAACTGGATCAGCATTATACCTTTGAGGAAATCCAGGCTGTGGTAGATGAATGCAATATGGTAGGTATTCCTGTCTGGTCACACGCCGAAGGCTACGGCGGAGCATTAGATTCTGTAAAAGCAGGCGTTCATCTGATTATTCACGGTCAGACATTAAATGACGAATGTTTAGATCTTATGGCAGAAAAAGGTATCTATTTTTGTCCTACTATTCAATTTCTGAATGAATGGTTTAAAACCTATGCACCTACCTATATTCCGGAGGTTCATAACCGATACGAAGGAGACACAGTTGCCGAAAAAGAATTAAACCGAGTCTATGAGAATTTAAGAAAAGCTCAGGCAAAGGGCATCGGGCTTACCATTGGTTCCGATTCATTTTGCTCTACGTTGACCCCATATGGTATCACAGCCATAGGAGAAATGTATTCCTTCGTTGAAAAGGCAGGCATCTCTCCCATGGATACAATTGTCTCAGCCACAAAGCTCGGCGCTGAAATGCTTCGGGTGGGCCATATTACCGGTACACTGGAGAAGGGTAAATTTGCTGATTTAATTGTCCTGGAAAATAACCCTCTTCTAAATATTCGAAATATATCCCCTGAAAACATGAACATTATTATGAAAGAAGGCGATTTTATAAAATCAGTCTAACGGCAGATAAAAGCCAGAGCACCGCGTTTGCGGCAACTCTGGCTTTAGTTGTCATCTTATTCATCTATAATTGTTCTTTGTTTTCCTCTTCTTGATCCGACCAGCCTTCTTCCGTGCCTTCTTGGCTGCTCTCCTCCATTTCTCCGGTCAATTTCTTAATTACCAGCCCTTCATATTTTTCCTCTTCCTCAGGAACAGCTGTGTCCGTTGAGGCAAAGGCATACTGTGCCAGTTTACTGTTCCCTTTACCTATTCCTATCAAAGCAAGGGACATACCTCCATACAGGGCAATGGCCTCAAATATTCCCGGCAGCAGCTGGGCAGGAATCAGGCTTTTCATCACTTCCTCAGCCGGATATCCCTGCATTACGTATTGAGTGACAGTGGTTTTAAATATAAAAATATTATTGGCTAATAGTGCGATTCCTAAAATTGCTGCAATCCCCGCTGCGATATACAATAGAATTGAAATGGAAAATTTTTTTGGTTCTCCATGAACCTCTTTAGCTTTCAGTTTCATAGTTAATGCTCTCCGTTTCTACCTTAATGGTTATAATAAAATTCAATAGAAACATTTTAACCCATCTTTGTGTTGAATATATGATGAATTTAAAAAATATTTTTTATCCCCCTTTTTATGCTATTTTTCCATAAAAAGACTGAATCCCATTAAGATAGAATCCAGTCTTTTCCCCTAATTCATAACCTTAAATTTTTTGCAAGTGAAGATTCAAAGTTTTTTGAAGGTTTTCTTTTTTTTATCAGAGAAAGTCTTAACTAACTCAACTAAACCGTGCGTGCTTTCTCTATTCTATAAATATCTCAAAATCAGCATATTAAATTTCATTTTTAATATAAGGCATAGCATTGATAAAAGCTTCCGATATAAACCCATACCTTTTCCCCATTTTCAATGATTTCATCAAACATTAAATTGGGAATAAACAGCTTGATAGCACTGCGCTTCGTCCCTCTTACTATTTTGCCTTCCTTTGATGGTTCTTCTCTGAACTTTTCTATTTGAGCCTTTAAATCCAATATACCAATTTCTTTACCAAAGCGCTCTGCAAAGATTTCTGTATTTACATGGACAACATTATTGGGATTTTTCAACCAACTGACCTTCATACTTCCTATTTCTCCTTATCCAATCAACTTTTTAATGTTTAACAGTGATTAATACAAATTAGCAAAAATTTCTCTTATTTCCTCATCGGTTAAGAAGACATAGTTATTTGCCAGCAGTCTCTGCTGGTTTTCAACAGTAAGCTTGGTGAATTCATCTACCTGAGCTTCTGCCATTCCGTATTCTTTTAGTGGTTTTTTTGCAATCAACTGACCTAAAAATCTGTCCAATTCCTGGTAGACATTCTGAACATCACAGCCCAATATGTCTGCAAATATTTGATTTGCCTGTGCAATCTTTCCCTCCGGTGCTTTTCTCATATACATTTTAAACACTTCGGTAAAGAATTGATAATTAGCCTCTCCATGAGGGACATGGAATGCTCCTCCGATGGAGTAGGACAAGGCATGTACTGCGGCACAGCCTGCATTGCCAAAGGCAATTCCTGCGTAATTGGAAGCCAGAAGAAAATCCTTTAAGTGAGGTTTTCTGGCTTCTCTGGTATTGCCGCCTTCGATGATTTTCTTATAGCCTTCCATAATCATCTCTATAGCTTTCAATGAATACATCTCAGTAAAAGAAGATGCTTTCGGTGATAAGTAGGATTCAATTGCGTGAATAAGAGCATCTACGGAACTGGTAGCAAAC